>JAJRRG010000085.1 GCA_024279675.1 Alphaproteobacteria bacterium | reverse complement strand
CCCTTGCATCCCATTCCCAGCCGGTATAATGCTTGCGCCGCTTGAGCCTGTTTTTAAGGTTTGGCACGTGCGCTGGTAGCTCAGCTGGATAGAGTACTTGACTACGAATCAAGGGGTCGGGAGTTCGAATCTTCCCCAGCGCACCATTATTATCTCTCGCGCCAATTTGCTTCGCTCATGCTCCGATGGGGCGCCACATGAGTGGTGGCTCACGTTGAAGCTCGCTGGCGCGTTCGACCTTTCGCTGTCAAAATGCACCACACGCTTAGTTTGATTTTTTGATCTCATTTCGTTCATGCCTCCGAAGAGCCCCAACACAAATTGTGGCTCAGTCTTCGCTAGCTTGTGCGTTTGCACACCTTCCCAGATTTTTAGAATCATTTTTTCGTCTTTCGCTTGCAAATCATGGATTTCGAGTGGGGGAAATGGGTGCAACTAAAGCCTGAAGGGGAGGTGCCTATTTATTTTACCCGGGTAATATTGACAAATAATTTTACCCGGGTATTATGCTGTCATGAGTAGCAAACAAAAATTATACGGGCCGATAACTGCGTTCAAAGGCCAGACCAAATTGGCATCTGGTCTGGCATGGGATATTGCGATTGTTGTTAGGGATGCCATTGCAGCAGACGCGGGTTGCAAAACGTTTCTGTGTTTTGATGACCACTCAGGGGCTTTTGTTGATTTTGATCTAAGTGGTACGGACACGGATATTATTGCCCGTCTTCAGCCTGTAAAAACACAAACAGAACCTGAGAAAAAATCAAAGCCTGGACGGCCAAAGCTTGGAGTTGTCTCGAAAGAGGTAACCTTGTTACCGCGACATTGGGATTGGCTTGGCCAGCAATCCGGTGGGGCATCAGCAACATTGCGCAAGCTGGTTGCAGTAGCAAGTAAAACCAACACCGGCACCCAACGCGCGAGGCAGGCGAAAGCGGCCACAGATAATTTTATGCGTGCCATGTTAGGGGAACAACCTGGGTATGAAGACGCCGCCCGTGCCCTATATCGCGGCGAAAAGGCTCGTTTTTGTGAACTTACAAAAAACTGGCCAGTTGATTTGAGGGATCATGCCCTGTGCCTGGCTGAACCAGCATTTCAGAACAGACAATTAAGAGAAAAATTATGACGCTTGCCAAGTTTACCCAACGCCATCCTTTAATCTTGCCTGATGGCAGTCACGATGCGGCAACTGTGTTTCTTAACCAAGTCATTGATCATCCCAATATCACGATTGGTGATTATACTTACGGCCATGATTCAGCAGTACCGGAAGACTATGCAACGCGCTTGGCACCATACTTATTTCCCGGTGCGCCTGAACATCTGAAAATTGGAAAGTTTTGTCAAATTGCGCAGGGTGTTCAATTCATTACGGCAACGGCTAATCACCCCATGGATGGCATTTCGACTTATCCGTTTGCAATATTTGACCCACTTCGTTTCGTGGACTACCGCAGTTCGCTACCCAGTGGCAAAGACACAATAATTGGCAATGATTGTTGGATTGGCCGCGAAGCCATGATTTTACCGGGCGCGTCGCTGGGTAATGGGGTAATTGTTGGCGCGCGGGCAGTCGTAAGCGGTTCGGTTCCCGATTACGCTATTGTCGCGGGCAATCCGGCAAAGATTATCCGGATGCGGTTTTCTGACGAACAGATAATCGAACTTAACCGTATATGCTGGTGGGATTGGAATATTGAAAAAATAGAGGCAGCGATCGAAACGATTGAAAGCGCCGATATAGCAAAACTTTCTGCCTCGTGTTTCGGGGCTCGACAGCCGCAAGATTAGTATGTCACGCGCCTCGCAATACTTGGTGCAGTATCCGGCCCCGCGCTTCACTTGACTATTTCCCCCGGACTTTTAAGCTTTGTCTCTACGATGCTTGGCAATAGGGCAAGTTTTTGAGAAATAATTTAATAGGGGAAGCAGATTGAACGCCATATCAGGTAAAGACGCGCCTGTCTCACGCCCCGCAACGGGCGTTGCTTTGAAAAACCTGCGCGCCATCACCGCCGAATTTACCGACAATCAATGGTATTGCCATCTGGCGCGGCAAACGGTGTTTTTTTGTGCCTATTCCGTCGAGGCGCTTGATTTGGATGGTGCCAAAAAGCTGGCCGCAAACATCACCAGATTGGCCCCCCATCTATTGGGTGGATTTATTAGGACTGATGCAAAGGCTGCCTTAAGCGGGGATATTCTTTCCCAGATTGTTAGTGTTCAAGAAACCGACAATCTGGATCAGTTTCCCAATCTCTGGTCGATGAACGGGGACGAGATTTTTGACAATAACACGCTTCCGCTGTTTCGGGTGAGGGTCGCCACCCTCAAAGAAGGGACCAATAAACAAGGCACAGACAAAAAAGGCAGAGACGAAAAAGGCAGAGACGAAAAAGGCCGGCGCTCCGTTATCCTAGTGCTTGCCTGTCATTCCCTGCTCGAGGGCACGGACGCAACCAACCTTAGCCGATCGCAAACGGTCGAACGAGGCGCGGTGACCGCCAAACCAAAATCCATTTCAGGTCTCAGAAAATTTGGCTATAGGGCCATGACGGCGGTATTGGCACCCTTGCAATTGGTGGCGGCCAACCTGTTCGCCAATCGCAAGGCCGATATATCCCATAAATCCCTTGTTATTGAGCGCAAACAATTGCGCGCCGCGGCGAACAATATGGGCGTGAACCAACAGGCGTTGATGTTTTCTCTGGCGACATTTGCCATCAATAATGGGGGTGAGGGGTTCTCCAAAAAAGCAATATCGACCCTTTATGCGGATTTGAGCAAAAGCGCGGATTTTCAAACAAATGATGATTTTTTCTCGTTCCGAATGATTGATTTGAAACTGCCGGTGCATACGGATTTTAAGACATTTGTGCGCTCCGTTGACGATGAAATTAAAAAAGCTGAGGGGGGCAACAAATCCGCAACCCAGATTTTGCTCAATTCCATGTATGGGGCCCATCGCTGGATACACTCAATATTTCCGTTTTTGTATACGGCCCAGCTGTTTCGCTTCACCGCCGGGTACAACATGACCTTGTCCCTGGTACCCCCACAACGTTTGGCCGGGGCCTTAACCCGCGGGATGGTTGAGCCGGTTTATAATGGGACATTTCATCCCGGTATAAATTCCTGCGTTTTTACCCCGGGCCGTGAATATGTGACCTTTAGCTTTTCCCTGCGGGCAAAACACTTGGATACACTGGAAAAAATACCCGAACTTTTGCAAAGCCTTCAATGAGCAGGTTGCACACCAAAAATTGATTTATACGGCGATAGATGGGTTGAGGTAAGCCCATATTGCGCTATGCTTGGCCTTAAAAATAACATAGCAACCCGCGATATGGTTGAGCATTGTTCGCTTCAGGAGAAAAAATGAGAATGTCAAAAATTGGTCTTTTGGGGCTGTTGGGTGCAGTTGCAACCCTAGGGTTTTCAACTTTGGTAATTCCGCCGCTTATGGCGCAGGATAATACTGTAGATGCGGTGGCCACAGATGCTGTTTCAGCTGACGCTGTGACAACGAGCGCCGTCATTAAAACCTATGCCGATATTGGGCAGGCTTCCTTTAAGGATGCATTGGGTACAGCGGAGCTATTGCGAACCGCAATCGAAGATTTATTGAACAATCCAACTGAGGAAATGCTTGGTGCGGCGCGTGAAGCCTGGCAAGCGGCCCGCTCCCCCTATGAGCAAAGCCAATTGTTCGTCCATGCTAACCCGTTGATTACACAATGGACGCAGCGCGTGAACGCTTGGCCGGTTGATGTGGATTATCTTGATGAGATTTCCAGTACACCTGATTCCCAATCCAGTGCCGGAATGACGGCGATGCGAATTTCTCAATTGCACTTTGCTCAAGGGAATAAGACGAGGGTGGCCTCTGGTTATCACGCTATCGAATATTTACTATGGGGCAATGATACCTCTGGCACCGAAGTAAAAGGCGTCGAAGAAGGCGCGGGCAAACGAGCTGCAACGGATTATGATCTGGAAAATTGCACCAACCAAGACTGCGCGCTACGAGGCGAGTATCTCTATGCCAGTGTGAACCTATTGATTGATGATCTAAATGAAATGACGGGCCATTGGTCAGTCACTGGGGAAATTCGCCGCGCATTAATGGCCGACCCTGATCTTGGCATTGCCATGATGATTAAGGGAATGGGCTCATTGTCCTATGGCGAATTGGCGGGCGCGCGTTTGTTAAACTCCGTACAATCCCATGACCCCAAAAGTGAACTGGATCAGTTTTCCAACAACAGCCATGTGGCCTATCTTTTAAACGCCAGGGGCATGGTTTCCGTATATTTTGGGGAATACTTTTCAAGTGAACGTGAGTTAACAACCGGTGCTTCATTGGCCGATCTTTTGGAACAGACGGATCCGGAATTAGACGAGGAATTTCGGGTGGCCCTTGGGCTTTCGCTGGCTCGTATGCGCCTTATGATTGAGTATGCACGTGATGAGGAAGCCTTCGATCTGATGATCGCGGAGGGCAATAAGGAGGGCAGTTCCCGGATTTTTGCAGTTATTGATGCCCTGGTTGCTCAGGCCGATATTTTAGAGCGTATGCCTGAAACCCTTAACGTTGAACCGCAAGAGTTCTTCGGGTCAGAAATTCTGGACACCTATGTGCGCGAAGGTGCCTGATTACAGGTAGACCTGATAACGGGAAACTCGAATGTAAAGAGCCTATTCTTAACTGATAAATAGTGAGGGGTGGGCCAACACGATTGAGGGCAGCGAGTTGATGATTTCCTTCATATGCTGGCGCATGGCCGCTTCGGCAAGATCAGGCGAGCGGGTGGAAAAAGCATCAACAATCGCCTGATGTTGGTGAATGACCTTTTGCGCCGTGGGACGGTCGGGCAGGGTTAAAAACCGAACGCGATCAATTTGTGCTTTAAGATTTTCAAGCATTCGCCATGCGTAGGCACAGTCTACTACCTCAGAAATTCGGACATGAAATTTTTCGTCAAGGGCAAGGAATTGTGAGTAATCCCGCGCCGCTCCCACAGCCGATTGTTCCTCGATCAGCAGTTGCAAATCAGCAATATCGGAATCGGTGATGGCAACCGCTACCCGTCGGGCAATAGCAACCTCAACGACCTCCCGAATGAAGCGAGCATTTTCCACCTCTTGTTCAGAAATAAGAGTAACATAGGTGCCACGCTGGGGACGTACTTCAACAAGCCCCGTTTCCGCCAGCTTAATAAACGCTTCGCGCACGGGTTGACGCGACACGCCCATTTGTTTTGCCACTTCAGCCTCGGAAAGTAGGTGGCCCGGAAAAATTTCCTGTTGAACAATAGATTGCCTCAACGTTGCAAATACCCGATTGCCAATGGTGGGTTGACGAATGGCCGGGGCTAGTCGTTTTAGGCTGACATTGTGAAGCTTTTTATTCATTGTCCTGTTTAGTCCTGAGGCAAGGTTACCAATTTGTAATGGATTGAACCCTTGTATATTAGAAAATACTAATATACATGAGCGTTTAACTTTCAAACTGTGTGTTGAAAGCACCATGCCAGAAGCAAATTATCAAGTACATCATATCAAAAAGAACAAAACTAAATTGGACCTCCTATGAAACAAATTATCGTAATCGTTGCAGCCATTGCCTTGGGTTTGCTTGCTGGAAAACTCCACGGGGGTTATACTTTTTCCTCTTTAGTCTGTGTTGCGGCAGGGATATTTTTGGTAACACCAAGCCTGTGTAAGTTTAACTTGTCAGATCTGGCCTTGATTAAAAACCATATGCCCAGTGTCGCCAAAAATCTTTGGGTCAATTATTTGTTTTTAACAGTTATTGCGCTGGTTATTGGTTATATGTCCCAAGATATTGGCATTGCGGCGGCTCTGTTTTTGCTGGCTCTGTTACCGGGCGGCGGCATGGTGATGATGTGGATTAAGCAAAGTGGCGCCAATGTAAAACTCGGGTTCATCATTTTTATGCTCAACCTGATATTGCTCTTGCCTGTAACTCTGATTTTTGGACAGTTTCAAACCCTTGCGGGTGGTTTTTTCCCGGCCCCAGATTTGGGCGCTGTGGGTGACTTGTCGGCAGGCAAGGGAATTATGCCCTTGGCTCCCTTTGTGATTTTGATTGTTATTCCCTTTGTATTGAGCCGTATTGCCTTAAAATTTTTCCCCGGCGTAGTTAAGTTTACCAGTAAACATCAGCAGTTAATTTCAAAAATTGCCATATTCGGTATTGTGTTTTACCTGTTCTCCTTATCCACTTCACAGCTTTTGTTTGAAGTGTCGCTTGCTGTCTTTTTCAAGGCCGTAATCGCCACCGCCGCTTTTTACGCGGTGGCAATTGGCGCGGCGATTTTCCTCACCGACAACAGCGATACGGGCAAAGCCGTGTTCTGGCATATTGCCACACGATACATTACACTGGCACTGATTTTAGCCGTATTTAACGTGGAAACACTTGGCGCTTCGTTCATTCTGCCGATAATGATAGCTTATTTCATTCAAATGGGTTCCGCAGGTATATTGAGCAAACGCCAAAACAGTTAGGGTCAGGAATGAAAATTCTGATCCAGTCATAGATAAGATTTGAGGGACAAAAACCAAATGAACAATTCACGTCGCAAGTTTTTGTCCCTTAGTCTTGGCGCGCTTGTGCCCCTGTTTGCGGTGAGCGGGTGTAGCCAGTTGTTTGCCCCGCCCTATGTTCCGGAAGGCAAGACCCTTCCCAGTCAGTTGAATACCCCAACGATTTTATCCAAAATTAACGCCACACGCGCCGCCAATGGTCGTAGGGCTTGGTCGTATAATGCAAAGCTTGCCCGCGCCGCCCAAACCCATGCACGCTTGATGGTATCGCGTGGTACACTGTCCCATGATTTAGGGGGGAAACTGCGTGAACGGGTTAATGTCACCGGATATGTGGGGGCACTGGGTGAAAATCTTGCCCAAGGGCAGTCCTCCCTTGAGGGGGCCATCGAAGGCTGGTTGAATTCGCCCCCACACAGGGCAACTTTGCTCAGCGATAAATTCAGTGAATTTGGTTTGGCGGGGGCCTCAGGCGGGTCGAGCTCTAGCACATATTGGGCGCTGATTGCCGGGGGTGATATGGCCCTCTGGATAAACTAGGGTCTAGACCCTGATAAATTATGTATAGACCCTGTCGTGTTTTGAAACTGGGAAAAACTAGAATCTATATGTTTTTAACGCGTGTCATTTATTCAATAATCGCAACCCATTTATCAGCGCTTCGCTCTAAACGTGCCCTTAACGCACTTTCAACGAACGCTTAGCGTGCGTTCAATCGCATCCTTCCAGCCTTTGAGTTTAATATTGCGTTCCCGCCGATCAATGCTTGGGGTAAATTGCCTGTCCAACTCCCAGGTTTTGGCAAAATGTCTCTCCCCCGGCCATACCCCCACATGGGCTCCGGCAAGCCAAGCTACCCCCAGCGCCGAACTTTCCATAACGGTTGGCCGGTTGACGGGGGCGTCCAAAATATCGGCCAAAAATTGCATCGTCCAATCTGATTGCACCATGCCCCCATCGACCCGAAGCACACTGTCTTCGCTTTCAAGCTTTATGTCCTTGGCCATCGCATCCATCAGGTCCTTTGCCTGATAACAAACCGCTTCAAGGGCGGCGCGCGCAAACTCGTTGGGCCCGGTTGCCCGTGTGAGGCCATAGATGGCACCGCGCGCTTCCGCATCCCAATAGGGGGCCCCAAGACCAACAAAGGCGGGTACCAGATAGACATTTTGGTTTGGGTCAGCCTCTTTAGCCATGCCTGCGGTTTGTGCGGCATCGTCAATGATTTTAAGACCATCGCGCAACCATTGTACGGCGGCCCCGGCAATAAATACCGACCCTTCCAGCGCATAGGTTGTTTTGCCGTTAAATCGATAGGCGATGGTCGTAAGGAGGCGGTTTTTTGACCGGACAAGTGTTTCCCCGGTGTTTAGCAGGGCAAAACATCCGGTGCCAAAAGTAGCCTTCATCATCCCCGGTTTAAAACAGGCCTGCCCAATCGTTGCGGCCTGTTGATCCCCCGCCACCGCGCGAATGGCGATGGGTGCGCCAAATAAATCCGGTGTGGTCATGCCAAAATTGTCCGCACAATCTTTGACTTCGGGCAATATTTCGCGCGGAACCTTGAGGATTTCAAGCAGTTCTTCGTCCCACTCCTGTGTTGAAATATTAAACATCAAGGTACGCGCGGCATTGGTCGCATCTGTTGCATGCATTTCGCCCCCGGTGAGGCGCCAGATCAAGAAGGTGTCTATGGTGCCAAACGCCAGTTTCCCTTTGCGGGCCTTTTCGCGAATACCGGGAATATTTTCCATCAACCAGCGCACTTTGGTACCGGAAAAATAGGGGTCGAGGAGCAGGCCGGTCTTTTTGGTGAACAGTTTTTCCCGTCCCGCAAGTTTGAGGGTTTCGCACAAGGGGGCCGTGCGACGATCCTGCCAGACAATGGCATTGTGCAGGGGCTTGCCTGTTTCCCTGTCCCAGATAATGACCGTTTCGCGTTGGTTGGTTATGCCGATGGCTGCGATTTGCTCGGCTATTAAATCTGCGTCTTCCATCGCCTTGCGGCACGTGTTGAGCACGCTGTCCCAAATTTCTTCGGGGTCATGTTCCACCCATCCTGAATCCGGAAAAATTTGCGAGAATTCTTCCTGAGCTATGCCAACAATATTTTGTTCCTCATCAAAAATAATCGCCCGGCTCGACGTTGTGCCTTGATCAATCGCTAAAACATACTCAGCCATAATGTCCCCAATTCTATTTTAAATAAGCGTATCATGAATAGATATTTGTCTTGGATTTTGTCATAAGTTAAACCTTGAGGCAAAGCCCAATTTTTACGGCGCGGGTTAATCAAAATTTCAAAGGTGAATAAGATGAACAACAATGTTTTGATTACCAGTAAAATGGTCAAAATGTGTGAACCCCAACTTGCAGAGCTTTACAATATTCACCGTCTTTATGAGCAAGCCGACCCGGGCATGTTCTTAGCCAAAAACGGTGATCTATTTACAGCCATTGCCGGGGCGGACGTCAGCGAAAAAATGATGGAACAAATGCCAAATCTAAAAATGATTTCCAGCTTTGGTGTGGGATATGATTCTATCGACATTGGTGCGGCAAAACAGCGGGGCATTTATGTGACCAATACCCCCAACGTTCTCACTAATGCGATGGCAGAAATTACCATTGGCCTGATGATTGCGCTGTCGCGAAATCTGGTTGCGGCGGATAAATTTATCCGCACCGGGAAATGGCAGCAGGGGAATTTTCCCATGCAAAGCGAGTTAACCGGTAAAACTATTGGCATCGTGGGGCTGGGGCGTATTGGCAAAGAAATTGCCCTACGGGCACAGGCTATGAGAATGCGCGTCCTATATTGCGGGCGCACTCAGCAAATTGGCCAACCCTATGCCTATTTTTCCGATGTGCGCGAACTGGCTCAAAAATCCGATTGGTTGATCGTCATGACCACCGGAGGCGAGGCAACCAGCCATTTGATAAATGCAGATGTGATAAAAGCATTGGGGCCAAAGGGGTATCTGGTAAATATGGCACGCGGCTCAGTGGTTGATCAGGATGCTCTAATCGAGGCTCTGACGAACGGTGAATTGGCAGGGGCAGCGCTTGATGTATTTACCGACGAACCCCATGTGCCTGATGCGCTTTTGGCCATGGATAATGTGGTTTTATCCCCCCATCAGGGAAGCGCCACACATCAGACCCGTGCGGCCATGGGCGCGCTGGTGGTCGCTAATTTGCAAGCGTTTTTTACCGGTGAACCATTGCTGACGCGGGTCGTTTAAGCGATAAACTAGGCAGTAACCTTAGGGGTGGCCAAGTTCGGATATGCTTAGATCATCATTATACACGACCCCTGCAGAGATTGAGGGTGGTGCATAAAGTCCAAAATGAGCCTGGGTAAGGTAGCCATCACCTGTTCTGACTTGGGCTGAAGAAACCAGTTGGTCATTCTGCCAGACTTTAGCGTAGCCGTTTCGCCGGTCAAAATGCAATTCAATGCTCAGCTTGACCCATTGGCGCATGGGACACCGGATGCTTGATGTCTGCAAATCACGCCGGCCCTGACCATTGGTGGGAACATGCATAAGCTCAACAAACCCCTGGTCATTCAGATTAACCAGAACAGGATCCCATGTGTTTTTCCTTGTATGATCAAGGGTGGCAAAACTGAACCATTCCCCATATTCAAGCTCCATATCCAGCCACACCCAGAATTCAACTTTTACCGGGGTCTTAAATGCGCCGTCCGGAAGTTTGTATAATTGAACGCTGGGATAACCCCGATGGTTGTTATTGATAAAAGCGGTGCTGGGGGGGTTGGTGCCGGTGATCCAGCCCTTGTGGGAAAAGGTGCCTGAGTGCACAATTTCACGTGACTGGTCGTGGGATGCTGTGGGCTTGTTATTCTGGGGAACAATATAAAATCCTGCAAAATCATCGATGGTTTCAAACCCGGTTTTGTAGGTGCGTAAATCATCGTCTCTGGATTGAGCACCAACCATGCTGGTGAAAACCAATGAAAGAACCAGAGCAAGCAATATTGTATGGTGGGTCATATTATTAGATTGCCTATCCAGTTTTGTTGGATTTTATGCACTAAATTGGCAATGCTGTTTCCACCATTTTCACCCAATAGGTACAGCCAAGGGGAATGATTTCGTCGTTAAAATCATAGGTGTCCTGATGAAGGTTGGCGCTATCCCCATTGCCAAGGAACATAAAACATCCGGGGCGTGCATTGATCATAAACGAAAAATCTTCTCCCCCAAGCATAGGATCGACATTGGGATCAACCTTGCTTTTTCCAGCAATTTCCCGCGCAACTTCAATGGCAAATTGTGTTTGAGCGGGGTGATTTACGGTTACCGGATAGCCTCGTTTATAATGCACATCAGCCGTCGCGCCAAATCCATCGGCAAGTTTTTCCACCAGATCACATAGACGTTTTTCCATCAATTCACGCACATCGGGGTTAAGTGTGCGCACGGTTCCTTTTATTTGGGCACTGGAAGGGATAATGTTATGGGCTTCCCCTGCGTGAATTTGGGTGACAGAGATCACAGCATTGTCGATGGGGTTCACATTGCGCGATACAAGCGTTTGCAGGGCAACCGTAATCTGAGCCGCAATCATTACCGGATCAACGGTCAGATGGGGCATTGCCGCATGGCCACCAATACCATTAATGGTGATGATAAAATCGTCCGTTGCCGCCATGATTCCGCCCTCACGGATAGCAAATTCACCTTCGTTCAAGCCAGGAAGATTGTGCATGCCATAGACTTCTTCGATGTTGAAACGTTCCATCATCCCATCGTCAATCATGGCGCGCGCCCCGGCACCACCTTCTTCGGCGGGTTGAAAAATCACCACAACATCCCCATCAAAATTGCGTGTCTCGGCCAGATATTTTGCAGCGCCCAATAGCATGGCCGTGTGCCCGTCATGGCCACAGGCGTGCATTTTTCCCAATGTTTGCGAGGCATGGGGTTTGCCGGTTTTTTCAACGATTGGCAGCGCATCCATATCTGCCCTCAGACCAATGGTCTTGCCAGAGGAACTTTGATGCCCTTTGATCACACCAACAACACCGGTTTTGCCAATGCCAGTCACGATCTCATCAACCCCAAAGCTTTCGAGTAGTTCAGCGACTTTTCCCGCGGTGCGATGCACATCATAGAGCAGTTCAGGGTGTTGATGAAAATCTTGCCGCCATGCGGTGATTTCCCCATGAAATTCAGCGATACGATTTATTATGGGCATGTGGGATGTATCCTTTTTTGTCTCTCAATCTCTTAGGGGAAAAGGTTGAGTCGGTAAATCTCCATATTTTGCAACGGTACGTGCAATTGCCAGCCTTGGCTTAACTGCCGTAGGGAAAATCTACCCGCAGCCTGCGCAGGTAGTTTTGCGCGCATAAACTCATTTGTGCGCCCATTGGCAAAACTAAACACCCGTATCGTGCCATAGTCACCGCTTGGAATCGCTAGATCTGCAATGCCATCCCCATTAAAATCGGCGCTGGCCGACATTCTGGTAATGTCAGAACCATTGTGATGATTAGATACATTATCAATGCTGGAAATACGCACAAGTCGCCCATTGCGAATTGTCCATATTTCTAATCTTTTTGTCAGATGTGGTTTTTGCACCAACGCAATATCTAGCTGCCCGTCCCCGCTATAGTCGGCAATTCCCGCCGGGTTCAGCCAGCGGAACGCACGGCCAATGAACGGCGTTTGCGCTGTAAGGGTAATTTCCCCATCAACAATTGAATAGACCGCTAAAGCGGCCCCACGTTGCAATGAAGTCAGCACTAGAATAATTTCGTCGCGCCCGTCCCCATCCAAATCCGCAAGCCGCGCTATTCTATCTTCGAACACATGTTGGGCGTCCAGCATCAACGTAACGACATCGCCCCCTTTTAGTTCAACCCTTAACCCACCGGCCTCATATTGTTGTCCGCGCACGTAATGGGGATAGCGCTCAGTCGGCGCAATTAGCCATGCCTGCGCAATATTATTATTGCCCTGGGTCACAACTACGTCGGGAATGGCGTCGGGATCGTTTACGCCCGTGCGTGCCAATGTTTGGCTAAACGCGCTTCCGCTAAAAGTAAAAAAAACAATGACAATAAGCAAAAATCGCATGCGAATAACTCTCTAAATGGCGCAACAGGTGTGGCGCTTTGCTTTTAACAATTTGTCCACCTATGGCTAGTCTATCACCCTTCAAACTTACGCGAGGATTTTGTGAGAAATCTGCAATAATTCTGCAAGAGACTTGCGAGAGACTTGCAAAAATATTGAAGCTAAAAAAACTCACCCTTTTTGGACTTAGATCAATTGCAAAAAATGTCCGAAGGCATATAACCAGTTTAGAATTCATGACCCGCTAAGGATAGTTCTATGTTTGAAACACTTCAAAAAGCACCTGTGGACAAAATTTTTGCTCTTTTGGGCGAATAT
>JAJRRG010000003.1 GCA_024279675.1 Alphaproteobacteria bacterium | reverse complement strand
GTAGCTACCGGGGCCTTGCCCACCGATCAAACCAAAATATACGGCATTATAAATCATCAAGGGCAATACAAGTAAGGGGGGTATCCACATATCAACTCTCCAAAGCTTTAGGTCGCAGACCTTAGTCGTTCTTTAGATTTTCAGTGGCCCCACCATATCCGCAGGGCGCACAGCCGCATCAAACGCTTCGCCGCTCAACAGGTCAAGGGTAATGGCGGCCTCGCGCAGGGTCGTGCCCCTCTTATGGGCATATTTGGCCAGCTTGGCCGCATTATCATAGCCAATCGAGGTATTAAGTGCTGTGACCAGCATTAGAGAATTGTTCAGATGGGCGGTAATATTTTCTTCAATCGGCTTGATACCCACGGCACAATTGTCATTAAAACTCTGACAGCCATCCGCCAGCAGGCGAATAGATTGCAAGAGGTTAAAGGCCATAACGGGCTTGAACACATTGAGTTCAAAATTCCCTTGCGACCCGGCAAAACCAATCGTTGTGTCATTGCCAAACACCTGCGCACACACCATGGTTAGCGCTTCGCTTTGCGTCGGGTTGACCTTACCGGGCATAATGGATGATCCGGGTTCGTTTTCAGGCAAGGCAAGCTCCCCGATGCCACACCGAGGCCCGGAGGCAAGCCAGCGCACATCATTGGCGATCTTCATGCAAGCCGCAGCCAATTGTTTTAACGCCCCCGAAGTGCCAACAAAAGCATCATGGGCCGCCAAAACAGCAAATTTATTAGGCCCTGTAATTAGATCATGTCCACTTAATTGCGCGATTTTATCCGCAACCATGCCCGCATATTTTGGATGGGTATTCAGACCCGTCCCCACCGCCGTGCCCCCAAGGGCCAGTTCACGCAATTGCGCAAGGGTAAGAGAAATCGCGGCCATGGCGTTATCAAGTTGGGCCACCCAACCCGACATTTCCTGCCCCAAAGTCAACGGCGTAGCATCCTGCAAATGCGTGCGCCCGATTTTAACAATATGAGCATATTCCTCAGCTTTGGCGTTGAGCGTATCGCGCAACACTTTAACCCGTGGCAACAAATAACTCTCGATCTGCGTCACCGCCGCAATGTGCATGGCGGTGGGATAGGTATCGTTGGACGATTGGGATTTATTCACATGGTCATTGGGATGCACCGGGGTCTTGGACCCCATTTTCCCCCCAGCCAATTCTATGGCCCGGTTTGAAATCACCTCATTCACATTCATGTTGGATTGCGTACCCGAGCCGGTTTGCCAAACAACAAGCGGAAAATGATCATCCAACTCCCCTGAAATCACCTCATCCGCTGCCTGACAGATCAACTGCGTTAGATCATCATCAAGCAAACCCAGTTCATTGTTGGTCAAAGCAGCCGCTTTTTTCAAGATGCCAAAGGCATGGATAATCTCAACCGGCATTTTTTCGGTGCCTATTTTGAAATTCATCAGTGACCGAGCCGTCTGTGCCCCATAATATTTATCCCCAGGCACCTTAATGGAACCCATGGAATCGCTCTCGATACGGTCAATTACATTTGATGTATTCATCTTTAGCCCCTTTGGTTTTCAGTTTCAGTTCAGCGCCTGTTTCCTTAAAAAGTCAAAGAAAACGGATAAAAAAACGGCCATCTCTTAAAAAGAAATGGCCGTAAAATTCTAATATCTCAAATCTCACCAGAGACGATATAGCTATTCTTTTGGTGAAAGAATTTGACGACCCCGGTACATGCCGGTTTTCAAATCGATATGATGAGGACGACGCAACTCGCCGCTGTCCTTGTCTTCAACATATGTGGGCCGAGCAAGCGCATCGGCTGAACGGCGCATACCACGTTTGGAGGGGGTGGTTTTACGTTTTGGAACTGCCATACTATTTCTCTCGTATCTTTTGCATTTTACTGGTTCTGTCGGGTGTATCCCGTATTCAAAAACAAGTAAAATTGAATAATTAATCTTGTGAATTGGCGCGCGTTATACAAGCATAATGCGCCCTTGGCTAGAGCAAAAACACCACATCCGACACCCTAATGTATGCTTTTTCCTATTTAGGTGATCACACTAGGTGACAAGTACTTTCATTTTGTCCACAATGAAACCTGTTTTCTGCAGCTTTCGCAAAATTTATGAGAATAAGATGTCCTCCTACCAAGAAAAATTAAAAGCATCCGCCGATCAAATTGGCTCAGGTCTGGTTATGATTTTTCATCTTTTGGCCCTGTTTGCCATCGGCGGAGCCATCGCGTGGTCTGCCGGCTGGGCCTTTTGGGAAATGACCCACAAATCTTCCGCCTCCATCGAAGACATTTTGACCTTGTTTATCTACCTTGAACTTGGAGCCATGGTGGGCATCTATTTCAAAACCATGCGCATGCCGGTTCGGTTTTTGATTTATGTCACCATTACCGCCCTCACCCGGATGATGATTGGCCGCATCAACGTGGATCATATCCCCGATATTGGCATTATCTACATCGCTGTCGCCATTCTCATTTTAGCCATAGCCGTGTTCATTGTGAAATATGCCTCAGCCAAATATCCATCCGGCATGTTAATTGACGAGCAAATTGATGCCAACGAACCAGGCACAAAATAATTAGGCACAAAGTAAGCAGGTTCAAAATAAAAATACGTCTGCTCTGTTTTCCCCCACGCCAAACTTGCAGGGGCGTACCCAAATCGCTAATTGTGACACATGATTAATTTTTCCAAACAACGCATAGAGTTCGCCCAATCCATTGAGCAAAGTCTGGGTGAGTTTCTTAATCAGAAAAACCTGTCCGGCCCCGGGCTGGCACCGTCGCGCCTGCTCAATGCCATGCGCCATGGGGTTTTGAATGGTGGCAAACGCCTGCGCCCACTGCTTGTTATGCAAACTGCTGGTATTTTCGATGTTGCCGAAACTGATACCTTTTGCGCCGCCAATGCCGTCGAGTTGGTGCATTGCTATTCTTTAATCCACGACGATCTTCCTGCAATGGATGATGATGACCTAAGGCGCGGCCAGCCAACCGTGCACAAAGCCTATGACGAAGCCACTGCAATCCTTGCTGGCGATACACTTTTGGCCCACGCTTTTGGCCTGTTGGGTGATCCCGCATGCCACAACGACCCTGAAGTGAGGGCAAATCTGGTCTGTGAATTAGCCCTTGGCTCCGGTGCCGGTGGCATGGCAGGGGGACAAGCACGCGATCTGGAGGGGGAAACCAAAGGGTTCTCCGTTGATGAAATTTCCCAGATGCAAGCCATGAAAACCGGCGCGTTAATCCGCGCCAGTGTTCGCATGGGCGCGCTGATCGGAGGGGCAACCGATGTCCAACTCGACGCCCTCACCACCTATGGGGAAGCGGCCGGGCTGGCCTTCCAGTTGGCTGACGATATTTTGGATTTAACCGCAAGCGAAGAACAAATGGGTAAAGCCACCGGCAAAGACGCGGCCCGTTCAAAACCTACACTGGTTTCACGCATTGGCCTCAAGGCCGCCCAACGCCATTTGGGCGACACCATCCACCACGCTTTGACGGCTCTGACCATGTTCGGCCCTGAGGCGAATGGCCTGCGCGCAACAGCAAAATATTTTGCTGAAAGAGAGAATTAAGATGGGGACGTGCAAAATGTGCGGAGAAGAAAAGAGACTATGTAAAGCACATTTGGCACCAAGAGCATTAAAAAAAACAGTTTATAATGACGATGGACAAGAAAATTTTATGTATTCGGTGCCTTTAGATAAACCAGGTAAGAAAAAGGTCCAAAACCTCATATTTGACAATGAAATCCTATGTAGCAAATGTGACAATAGTTTAGGAAGATTTGATAAGGAGCTAATCGAATTTACAGTCAACTGGTCCAAGTTTAGCCAAAAAAACTCAATAATTCCATCTGATAACAGAATACATTTCGAGGAAATTCCTGCGAACACAACCAAATTGTATTATGGCCTCTTAGCAATACTGCTAAGACACTCTTTTTCAAAGCGGTTCGGAGACGTTTCATTAGGTGAAGAATACGAAAATGAACTCAATCAGTTATTTTTGCAGGCTCACTGCACAGATTTTTCCAACAGCTTTTCGATCAAGATATTTGGCCACACCAATAGAAACATAAGGACAAAGATATTGGCAAACCATCCGTTTCTGTTCAAGCCAGGCGGACGCTTCATTTATGGAATTATGCTTCCATATTTATCAATCTTAATAAATGTAGGACGTGGAAAATGGCGAACTGGGTATGAGGAATTTGCTTCATTATCTGTCAACAATGACACAATTTCGGTGCCACTTATCCCATATGAAATGAGCATACATAGAATTGCTATTCAAGATATGATCAACTCGAGAATTACTCACGCGCCAAACCGCTTCTCAATATAGTCCGCCACCATGGCCTTAAATTGATCTGCCACATCGGCCCCGCGTAGGGTCGCGACTTTTTTGCCTTCAACAAAAACCGGGGCTGCTGGCGTCTCCCCCGTACCGGGTAGGGAAATGCCGATATCAGCGTGCTTGCTTTCCCCCGGCCCATTCACAATGCATCCCATGACCGCTACGCTGAGATTCTCCACCCCCGGATAGGTGTCCTTCCAAACCGGCATCGAGGAGGAAAGGTGTTCTTCAATCTCTTTGGCCAACACCTGAAAAGTGCTCGACGTCGTGCGCCCGCACCCCGGGCATGCGGCCACCACCGGCACAAACTGACGAAATCCCATGGTTTGCAAAAGTTCCTGACCCACTTTCACCTCAAGCGTGCGATCCCCATCCGGTTCCGGGGTCAACGATATGCGGATCGTGTCGCCGATCCCCTGTTGCAATAATATCCCCATGGCCGCTGAGGAGGCCACAATACCCTTGCTGCCCATCCCTGCCTCGGTGAGGCCCAGATGCAGCGCATAATCGCTCCGCTCCCCCAAATCCTGATAGACTTTAATCAGGTTTTGCACATCGGACACTTTAGTCGACAGGATTATTTTATCCCGTGCCAGTCCGATTTCCTCAGCCCGTAGTGCCGAAAGCAAAGCCGATTGAATAATCGCTTCACGCATAACATGCGCCGCTGAGTATGGTGCCGAACGTTCGGTATTTTTATCCATGAGTTTCGTTAGCAATTCCTGATCGAGCGAACCCCAGTTCACCCCGATGCGTACGGTTTTTTCGTGTTTGATCGCCAGCTCAATCAACGTCGAAAATTGTGTATCCCGCTTGGCCTTAAACCCCACATTGCCGGGATTGATACGATATTTTGCCAACGCTGCTGCACATGCCGGATGGTCGGTAAGTAGCTTGTGCCCGATATAATGGAAGTCCCCGATAATTGGCACATCGATATTACGCGCCGCCAGCTTTTCAACGATGTGGGGCACCGCCGCCGCCGCTTCATCCTTATCGACGGTGATACGCACCAGTTCCGAACCAGCCCGATGCAATTGCGCGATCTGCTTAACCGTCGCCTCAATGTCCGCCGTATCGGTGTTGGTCATGGATTGCACCACAATCGGCGCGCCGCCCCCCACCAGTATGCCGCCAACATTTACCTGAACTGATTTTCTGCGTGGTGCCGGTTTCGCCATTAATGTGCTCCTAATTCCTCAATCCAATTACGCCGAAGAACCGGCGGATGCAACCAATCGGTTTTTATGAAGCGTTGATGAGACATCTTGAAATTTCCTCAAAACTCACTACATTTAATGCATGAACAGATTTTTGTCGGTTTTTATGGTTTTTCAGCAACGCTTGGGCACCCTCTGGCGCGCCTTTTTGCACCCAAAAACACCCTTTTATCTTAAGGCGATAATGGTGGCTGTCACGATCTATCTCATCAGCCCCATTGATTTGATGCCGGATTTCTTCGCGGTCATTGGCTGGGTGGATGATGTGTTGCTGGTCACGCTGGCCATGAACTGGATTATGAAACGCTTGCCCGAAGAGGTACTTTCAAAACCAGAAATGTTCACCCAGAATGACCCCACAGCCCGGGCTGAGCGCGCGCAAAACTCAACAAGACAAAACCCTCAGCGGTTTTCCGATGAATATGATGGCCCCATCATCAACGGCAAGGCACGGCGGAATTAAACACGCCGTACCTGACCTTGCTCACTATTCAAATCGCACCAGCAAGTCCTTGGCATCCACCTGATCGCCGGGCGTGACCAATACTTCGGCAATTTCCCCGTCAATTTCGCAGTGGATGGCCGTCTCCATTTTCATCGCTTCAATGGAAAGCAAAACATCCCCCGCACTCACATGCTGACCAACCTTTACCGCCAGAGTAGAAATCACTCCGGGCATAGGTGCGCCCACCTGTTTAGCATCGCCCTCAACAGCTTTGGCACGGGCCACAATTTCCCCGGAAAGTTTTCGATCCGGCACAAACACCGAACGGGGTTGGCCGTTGAGTTCAAAGAACACCCGCACCATACCCTTAGCGTTGGTGTCGGCCCGTCCCAGATAACGCAAAACCAGCGTCACCCCCTTGGACAGGTCAATCATGAGCTCATCCCCATCCTTTAACCCATAAAAATAAACTGGTGTCGGTAAAACTGAGGTCGGCCCGTAGAGGTCTTGCGCCCGCATAAACTCGGTGAAAACTTTGGGGTACATCAGATAGGAGGCGAGTTGAAAATCATCAATTTGATGCTCAACTTCTTTAGCTATTTCTTGTCGTGCCGCCTCAATATCGGTGGGTTCCAGATAGGCTCCGGGTCGTTTTGTAAGAGGTTTGCGCCCCTTAAGCACCTTCTTTTGCAAATCCGGTGGGAAGCCCCCCGGCGGTTGACCCAGATCTCCGGCAAAAAACCCCACGACAGACTCAGGAAACGATACCTCACGGTTTGGATCCTCCACATCAGCTCGGGTCAACTCGGACGACACCATGGACAATGCCAAGTCTCCCACCACTTTGGATGAGGGCGTAACCTTTACAATATCCCCAAACATATCATTGACGTCAGAATAGGTTTGCGCCACCTCGTGCCAGCGACTTTGCAAACCCAAAGAACGTGCCTGTTCTTTTAGATTTGTG
>JAJRRG010000084.1 GCA_024279675.1 Alphaproteobacteria bacterium | reverse complement strand
TTGAATGTCTGGAATAGTTAAATTGATACTCATATCAGGCCTCACTTGGGGATTTGGCCCAAATTTACCCATTAAATCGTTAACTGCTCCCTAAGATTTACTCAATTTGCCTATATTTTTATGCAAATTGCGAAAAATCGGTAAGACAGTTACATCTCATTAATCATAAAAATTGCGCAATCGTAGATACTTACTGATAATATTTCAGGTAAAACCCTAAAAGTAACTACCTATTCAAAGAAGCTGGTTTGCAACCAATTTGTAACCCGTGAAAAATAGCCATCCGTGCCAGTGAGCTTAAGGCCCCGGCTTGGTTCCACATATTCCTGTTGGCACACTTGTGGATAAACAAGCATGCCCGCCACTGTGGAAAATGTTGCACCCCGCGCCTGTTCGGGCAAACCGGCAACCCCAAGGGGACGACCCACCCTCACATTGCGTGACAACAGGCGACGTGCCAATTCCGGCAAACCAGTTAATTCTGAAGCACCGCCAGTAAGTACAATCCGTCGCCCCCCCACATCGCTCATGCCCGTGGCTTGCATACGCTCACCAACAGCATTGAGAATCTCCTCAACCCGAGGGCGAATAATACGCGTCAGAGCCGCCTTGGGAATTTGCCCATGGTTACCCTCACCGTCTGAGCCGATTGGGGTGACAGAAATCATATCACGCTCGTCTTCCTGCGCGGGCAACACACTGCCATAATAGGTCTTTAGCCGTTCGGCATCTTCAATACTCACCGACAATTGCCGCGCAATATCGAGCGTTAAATGATGGCCACCAATAGCAATGGCGTCACAGTAAATCAGTCGATCATCGTTAACAACTGACACGGTGGTGGTCGCGCCGCCAAAGTCTATTACCGCGACCCCAAGCTTTGCCTCATCATCCACAAGGGTCGCAAGACCAGAGGCGTAAGGGGTAGCGACCAGCGCCTCAACCTGCAAATGGCAGCGATTCAACGCCAGTTCAATATTACGCATGGCCAGCGTTTCCGCCGTGATAACAGAAACATCAACCCCAAATTGATCCCCCACCATACCCAAAGGTTCTTCAATCCCCTGTTGCCCATCAAGGGAAAACCCGATCGGCAACGCGTGCACAATTGAACGTTCATTGCGCACGGAACGCTCACCAACCGCACGCAATACCCGCGAAATATCCCCGCGCTCAACCTCGGTGCCGTCAAGTGATACTGAGGCACTAAATGTTTCCGATCCAAGCCGGCCAGCACTCACATTCACAATGACCGATTCAACCGTTAAGCCCGCCATGCGCTCCGCACTGCCCACAACAGAGCGAATAGCCTGTTCGGCTTGGGCCAAATCGCTGATCACACCGCTTTTAATACCCGCAGAGGGGCCATAGCCAAACCCAATGACCTCAACCACATGGGAGCGATCCTTTAGGGCCTTGCCCTCAGGTCGCGGGGCCAGACGCGCGACGATGCAACAAATCTTGGTCGAACCGATGTCAAGCACCGAAACCAATGTTGTTTTCCCCGGTTGAACCGGACGAAGGCGGGCAGTAAAGGCTTCTGAAATCATAAAATCATCTCTTTAATTGTTTTGAGCTTCGTTGCGTTCAGCAAGTTCTCGATCGGCAAGCCGAACCGCAATTTTACCCTCAACTCGCATATCAATCAGAACCAGATCTCGTTCCAACAATTGTTGTGTTATTTGCGCATTTTCCAATTGAGCCAAAGCCTGACCCAAGCCCATTTCCGGCAATTGCACACGCAACCCCGTGTCGTAAATCATGTCCCAGCGCCGATCAGCAATCCGACTGAAAGCCAACAATCCTTCGCTTAAAACCGGGTGCCGTTCAAGCGCACGAATTATCATCAACGCATCATCCGCCGCCCCATCACCAATGACCAGCGGCAACGCGCTATCAGCTGTAGAGGCGTCAGCAATTTGGGTGCCGCGTGCATCCACAACGAAGGTCGCCCCATCCACACGCCACCGCGCGACCGCTACAGTTTCTTCAATTTCAACTATCAATCGCGAGGGATAAATCTTGCGAACACTCACCTCTGCCACGGAAGGCAATTCAAGAATGCGCAAGCGTGCCGCATCCACATCAAAATTAAAACTGTTCGTGCCATCGTCAATCCCCAGTGCCACCGCAACATCGCTTTCGCGCGTTAGGGCCAATCCAGTGATCGCAATTTCATCAATGCCAAATCCGGCAGTGGCAAAACGCCCCGCCATAATATCACCGGTTGCGATTGCAGCTTGGGTTATCCCCCCCCGCGCTTGAAATCCAGTAGCTAAAACAAGCGCTACTGCGAGCGCCACGCCAATGCGAATAATCGCTAACCGATGTAAAATCCAACTGCGCCTGACCAAAACAAGCGCGCGGCTCGCTCCAGTTTTTACAGGAACCGGCAATTGAGATTGGGGCAATTCGGCGGCAATAGCACCCCCTTGATAGGAAGTAGAATTGTGCGGTCTAAATTCACTCATCTGTTGCAACTCGCGTCCTCCACCATCCAGGTCACCAGCTCTTCAAAGCTATGTCCCGCATGTACTGCCAATTCAGGAACCAGTGAAGTTCCTGTCATTCCCGGCTGGGTATTAACCTCAAGGCAAACAAGTTCGCCCTCAGCCCCCACACGATCATTAAAGCGAAAATCCGCCCGACTAATCCCACGACAACCCAATGCCTCATGTGCTTTTAAGGACAATTTCTGTACATTTTCGTAAACTTTTTGAGAAATATTGGCGGGCAACACGTGTTCAGAGCCTCCAGCGACATATTTCGCCTCATAATTATAGAAATTGAGATCGGTCACAATCTCGGTGACCCCCAGCGCCACATCACCCATCACGGCACAAGTCAACTCACGACCGGGAATATAACGCTCCACCATCAACTCTTCGCCACCCCTCCAGTCCGGGCGTAGTATTTCCTGCGGCGGGTGCGAGGTTTCACTATCAACCATAAAGATGCCAACGCTTGACCCTTCGGCCACAGGCTTCACCACATAGGGCGGTTTCATCACATGTTCGCGCGCAATCTCACCGCGCGGGGCAATAATGTGGTGCGTAACGGGCACCCCTGCTTCCTTGAAAATCATTTTGCTCTGGTGCTTATCCATCGCCAAAGCCGAGGCTAAAACCCCCGAATGGGTATAGGGAATGCCTAAAACCTCAAGCACCCCTTGAATTGTACCATCCTCGCCAAAGCGCCCATGTAGTCCGTTTAGCACCACATCAGGTTTCAGCTTGGTAAGAACTTCACCAACATCCCGACCCACGTCAATTTCGCTGACCTGATAACCCGCCTCGCGCGCATATTTTGCAAAAAACGCGCCCGAATTAAGCGAGACTTCTCGCTCCACAGACCATCCGCCCATCAAAATTGCGACATGTTTGGACATATATTTACCTGCTCTTTTAACCGGCAACCCGGCGCATCAGCCATTCAATCGGGCCCGCTTTGAAATAGCGTGCCCATAATGTTGCGTATATTATGGCAAAAAGAATGAACAAACTTGCCGCAAATATGGAAAACTCAGCAGTTTGCCCCCCAATAAAACCAAAAGCCTCCAAAACGCCCATACCAATAACAATGTGCACGATGTAAAGGGTCAGCGCCTGCTTACCTGTATTGGTAAGCGGGGTCAGAGATTTTACCATGCCGCCTGAAAACAACATCAGGCTTACCCCAATAACCAGCGCCGCCGCCCCCGAACCTGCAATCATATAAAGGGGCAAAGGAGGGATGGGGGACACAGAGGCAAGTTCAGCCAATTCAGGGTCAAGCCCAGATATTAAAAACGCCAACCCATAGGCCAGTACAAGCGCCCCTGCCCCATAGGTCATTAAACGGATATGGGTGCCCCGCACTGCCAAGTTAAGCCGTGACAAAAGCACACCAAAAAGCAAAAAGCTGAGCCATGGCACCACCGGATGCCAACCATTGTACATCAAATTGCGCGCAAAGCCTTCAAACGTCCAAAAATTCGCATATTCAAACGTTTGCCAGTTCCAGCTGGTTTCATAATCGATAACCCCAAGCAACAGGACAAACAGCAATGGAAGTGCCATACCAAATAGGGCAATCACCAAGCTTGATGTGCGCACCAACAACAAACCAAAGACAAAATAAATCGCATAATAATGCAATATATCCGCCGGGAAAATAAGCGAGTTCAGCAGTCCGATAACCAACAAAAACAAAGCACGTTTTATGATTGTGAAGTTGAAGGTTACGCCTTTGTTACGCGCCGCACCTAGGCCAAAACCAAGACCCGCCAATACGACAAATGTTGCTGCAGCCTTTCCCTCTAACATGGTTAGAAATCCAGTCGCCCAAGGCGCGCCGTCACCCAAACCTGTGACAACGTGAAAATTGACAAACACCATCCCGGCAAAGGCTAAAAACCGAGCGAAATCCAACCCGTGCAATCGCCCTGGTTTTTGTGGTCTCACCACCTCAACCACGCTTACACCTTCCCGATAAACACGTCCTCACCCAAAAATTCGTGTACCTCTCGTCCGGGCTCAAACTTTCCCATTCGACGAATTTCCCAAACCAGATCGATGCCAGCTTTTTCACGCACCTTTTGGCGAACTGTTTCGCCCACAGTTTCAATGTCGTGCGCAGACGCGCCCCCAAGGTTTAGCAAAAAGTTACAATGTTTTTCAGACATTTGCGCATTGCCAATTTGTAGGCCACGACATCCCGCATCATCGATCAGTTTCCAACTGGACTGCCCCTCAGGGTTTTTAAATGTTGAGCCACCTGTCTTATGTTTTGTTGGTTGGGATTCTTCGCGTGTTGCGGTTAAATCTCTCATACGTCTTTCCAGAACGTCTTTGTCGCCTTCAAAGCCCCGATAGACTGCTGAGGTAAAAATCACGCCCTCAGGCGCATTAGATTTTCTGTAATGATATCCCATCTGCTCATTGGTCAATTCAATGGGTTCCCCCTGCCGCGTTACCCCGCGCAGTGACACCATCCGGTCTTTAGTTTCAGTGCCATAGCACCCCGCATTCATATACAAGGCCCCCCCAATCCCGCCGGGAATACCACGATAAAACGTGAAACCATCAAGCCCCTCTTTTGCCATGGCATGGGCAAATCGAATATCGGGCATCGCGGCCCCTACTTGCACATGGTTAGTTTCAAGCACTGTAATTTTTGCAAATCCTTTGACAGAGAGGCGAATAACCACCCCTTCAAGCCCCCCATCACGAACTAAAAGGTTTGAACCAACGCCCATAATGGTGACATTGATTTCTTCGGGAAGTTTCGACAAAAAATGCATCAAGTCGGCTTCGTCTGCAGGGATAAAAAACAACTGGACCGGCCCGCCTACCCGAAACCAGGTAATATCTGCCATACTTTGATTATGAACCAACTTCCCACGAATTTCGCCAATCCAGTCGGCAAATTGTTCTCTTAAGTCAGGAAATCCTGCAGCTTCAGTTTCCATTTTACTAGGCTCCCTTTGACAGGGATTGAAGTTCATCCGGCAATTTATTGGCCCATTGGGTGATGTTCCCGGCCCCAAGACACACCACATAATCCCCAGATTGCGCCATCTCATTTACCATTGGCGCCAGCATTTCCGGCCCCTCAATGGTGCGTACATCACGATGTCCCAGCGCCCGAATCCGGCGCGCCAGTTCTCGATGATTAATTCCCTCAATTGGCTCTTCCCCGGCGGTGAATACCGGGGCAACGATCACACAATCCGCATCGTTAAAACAGGCGGCAAATTCCTCAAATAGTTCGCTAAGCCGGGAAAAACGATGGGGCTGCACCACAGCAATGACATTGTTTTGCGCCGAATGCCGCGCCGCTTCCAGCACATATGAAATTTCAACCGGATGATGGCCATAATCATCAATTATCACAATTCCGTTGACTTCACCCGTGCGCGTAAAACGTCTTTTTACCCCGCCAAACTCTGCCAAACCTCGCCGTATGGCATCCGCGCTCACATCTAACTGGTCAGCCAAAGCAATGGCCGCCGTGGCGTTCAGTGCGTTGTGCAATCCCGGCATTGGCAAGGAAATCGAATTGATGTTCTTTTTCTCGCCGCTCACCCGATTGCGCAGTTCCACATCAAATTTTGAAATACCATTCTGGGTGGTTAGATTAATCAAGCGCACATCAGCCTGTGGATTTTGCCCATAGGTTACGACACGACGATCTTGAATTTCACCCACCAGAGCCTGCACCTCAGGATGATCAACACACATCACCGCAAAGCCGTAAAACGGTACATTTTCCACAAACTGATTGAAGGCTTTTTTCACCCCTTCAAAATCACCGTAATGATCGAGATGTTCCGGGTCCATATTGGTAACAATGGCCACATCGGCGGGAAGTTTGGTGAAAGTACCATCACTCTCATCCGCTTCAACCACCATCCAGTCCCCGCTCCCGAGGCGCGCATTGGTGCCATAGGCATTAATGATGCCACCATTGATAACGGTGGGGTCCATATCCCCCGCATCCAGCACAGCCGAGACAAGGGATGTCGTCGTCGTTTTGCCATGGGTGCCGCCAATGGCAATGGCATTTTTGAAACGCATGATTTCAGCCAGCATTTCAGCCCGCCGCACCACAGGCAGGGCTCGCCTACGCGCTTCCATCAACTCAGGGTTATCTTTTTTGATGGCGGAGGAAATAACCACGACTTCAGCATCCCCTAGGTTTTCACGCTTTTGTCCTATGGTCACCTCAATGCCCATTTCACGCAAACGCAACACATTGGGGTTACCCGCCATGTCAGATCCACGCACCTTATACCCTTGGGAATGGAGAATTTCGGCAATACCACTCATGCCAATGCCCCCAATTCCAACAAAGTGAACAGGGCCGATTTCACGAGGCATTTTCATGGTATTTTTGCTCCAACCTAATGGTCTTATTTGTACGTTTATTTAGTGTCGTATGCTGATTTTACAAGGTTCATCTTGAGGAATTTTCAGAAGGTTTAGTAAGGCTTTCTGTCGCATCTGCCAAACGTTGAACCGCATCAACGCGCCCCACAGATTTTGCATTTTGTGCTGCCGTGCGAAGCGTCTTAACGTCCTCAAACAATTCCTCTAACCGCTTGCCAAGTGAAAGCGGCGAAAGCGTGGCCTCGTGCTCAAGCCATCCCCCACCTGCCGCTTCCATTACGCTCGCGTTCGCCCTCTGGTCCTGATCAATCGATCCGGGCAACGGTACAAGAATCGAGGGCCGCCCGATAACCCCAAGTTCAGAAATCGTTGAGGCCCCCGCCCGCCCAATAACCAAATGCGAGGCCGCCATACGTTCGGGCAAATCTTCAATAAAAGCGGCCAACTCAACATTAACCCGCCCCTTGTGATAGGTCGCCGTTACCCGTTCCAAATCCTCAGGTCGACATTGTTGGGTTACCTGCAAACGCTTTTTCATCTCATCGGGCAGACCACAAATCGCTGGGGGTACAATGTCCGAAAATGCCCGTGCCCCTTGCGAGCCGCCAAAGATCAAAAGGCTAAGCGGCCCATCTTTTTTAAGGATCGGATAAGGAATTTGCGCCGCCTTGACCACCCGATCACGGACTGGATTTCCCGTCACGATTTTTTCCATCGTGAATTTCTCAACACCCCGTGTATTTTCAAATTGCATGGCAAACTTTGTGGCAAATCGAGCCAAGGCCCTGTTGGCCCGCCCCACAACAGCGTTTTGCTTATGTAACAGGCCTGGCACCCCCATAAGCGAAGCGGCCAGAAATGGTGGGAAACATGGATACCCGCCAAAGGCCACAACCCCATCGGGCTTAACTTGGCGCAACATACCAAAGCTCTTGAATATACCTCCCAAAATAGTGACCCCACCGGAAAGAAACTTTATTGGGTTGCGAAGCGAAGGTGTTGCCGCTGGAATAATGTGGGTTTTTCGCGCTGGGAAGTTCCCCCCATAGGAGGCAACCCGCTCATCCGTTGCCAAATGAACCTCATGCCCACGCCGATTAAGCTCTTGCGCTAAGGCCATCGCGGGGAACAAATGTCCCCCGGTGCCACCCGCCATTAGAATATAGGTGCCCATTATGCACTCGGTGCCGGAGTGCGATGATAGGCGGGAATCCCAGTCATCAACCTATCCTCTGGCTTCCGTCGGGTCAGCGCCAAAATGATACCAAAAGCAAAAGCCGTCGCCAATATTGATGTGCCCCCATAGGATACAAACGGCAATGTCATCCCCTTGGCAGGTATAAGTCGCAAGTTGACCGCCAGATTAATCGCCGATTGCAAACCATATTGTATGGCCAAAATACTTGCCGCAAGTCGGGGAAAAAGGCGAGGTTGCTTTTGAGCAATGAATAGGGCGCGCAGGGTAATGAACGCAATAAGTCCCACAAGCAACAGGCAAAACAGAATGCCAAATTCACCCGCTGTTGCCGAGAAAACAAAATCCGCATGGGCATCAGGCACATCGCGTCGCACCAGCGCTTCGCCGGGACCACGACCAAACCATCCCCCCTCCAGCATGGAGCCAAGCGCTTGATCCACCTGATAATTGTCCTTGCCCTCTGGGAATAAAAACCCGTCAATACGTCGTGCCACATGGGGAAAAACCATATACGCAATTACAATGCCTCCACTTGCCGCACCCGCCAGAACACCGATCAACCACCAGGAAATACCCGCAAGAAACAACAGAGCCGCCCATGTTAAAACCAGCAATACTGTTTGTCCGAAATCCGGTTGCAAAAGCAAAAGTGTTACAATAAACGCCAGCAAACCAAGGGCCAACGATTGCGCTGGCATGTCAGGATGCTTCATTTTTTCGGAGAATAACCAAGCCGCAATGACCGCAAAGGCTGGCTTCACAAATTCAGAAGGCTGCAATGTTGATCCCATTATAGAAATCCAGCGCCGCGCTCCCTTTATCTCAACACCGAACTTAAACGTCAAAACAAGCAATATGATCGAACTGACCAATACAATAAGCGCTGAAATGCGCACCCGCTTGGCGCTGAACAATGACACCCCCACCATGATCCCCAACGCAGGAATGGTGAATATTCCATGACGAATCACAAAATGCCAAGAGGAGTAGCCCAGACGTTCAGCCACTGGTGGGCTGGCGGCAAACGAGAGCATAAATCCGACCAGAAGAAGTAAAACCAAGGCCGTCAAAAGTTCGCGATCGACAGTCCACCACCATTCAGCAAGGCGGGTTTTTTTAGCGCGTGAAAACATAGATTTATGCAAAACCAGATATGGCCTTGTCCTGATTTATGAACAACAGATCATAAATATAAACCCTCAACAGTTACCAGATCGCCAATAGGAAGCGTCCCAATCCCTAAAACTTACGAAAAGTGGATAAAACCGGACACAAAGCGGACAATCCAGTCCATCTTTGGTACGCGTTTGGCGTAACTGGTACGTGTTTAGCGCAATTTAAGGGACGACAGCCCAATCAAGGCCAAAACGACGGATATAATCCAGAACCGGATAACGATCTGACTTTCCGTCCAACCCAAATGTTCAAAATGGTGATGGATCGGGGCCATTCGGAAAACCCGTTTCCCCGTCAACTTATAACTCGTCACCTGAACAATCACCGACAGGGTTTCAAGCACGAACAATCCACCAATAATCGCCAGAACAATTTCATGCTTGGTGGCAACTGCAATGGAACCCAAGGCCCCCCCAAGGGCCAGCGACCCCGTGTCACCCATGAAAATTTGAGCCGGAGGCGCGTTGAACCATAAAAAGCCAAGCCCCGCCCCGATCAATGCACCGCAAAACACCGCGAGTTCCCCGGTTCCAGGCACGAAATTCACCAGCAGATAGTCAGAAAATGTAATGTTCCCAACAAGATAAGCAATCAGACCAAAACAGGCCGCGGCGATCATAACGGGCACAATTGCCAATCCGTCTAGCCCATCAGTTAAATTGACAGCATTGCCGGCCCCCAAAATCACGAAAGCTCCGAATGCAAAAAAGAAAAGTCCCAAATCAATGGACAAATCCTTGACGAATGGAAAAAGCAATGAAGTTGAGTATTCAGCTTGATTGACTTGGGCCAAGACAATGCAAGCGAGAACGCCGATAAATGCCTCCAACGTAAGCCGTAATTTGCCGCTAAACCCATTGTTGTTCGATGCTTTTTTGATCTTAAGATAGTCGTCATAAAACCCGATGGCCCCAAACCCAATGGTCACCAGCAATACCACCCAGATATAGACATTGCCTAAATTGGCCCAAAGCAGGGTCGAACCGACCATGCTGGCCAGAATAATCAGACCGCCCATTGTCGGTGTGCCAGCTTTTTTGATGATATGACTTTGCGGGCCATCCTCTTGAATTGGTTGACCATTCCCCTGAAGTTTCGCTAATTTTTCAATGGTACTTGGACCAAACAGGAACACAAAAAACAGGGCCGTAACAACAGCGCCCCCAGTACGAAATGTTATATAACGAAAAACATTGAAAAAACTAAAACCGTCACCGAGTTGCGCAAGAAAATGGAACATTACTTATCTATTTCAATCCCGTATTGAGCCCCTGCGATTTAGGGTTACTCGCTATTAGTTTTGGCCTTAACTTGTTGGCCAAACCGGTCGACAATTTGCGCAACAATCCGCGCTAATCCAACCCCGAGTGACCCTTTGACCATGATTTTATCCCCATAATCAAGGCTATTTAGTATTGTGTCGTTAATGGCCGCCAGATTTTCCCCATGGGCCACAACATTAATACGATCAGGCAGGGCGGACTTTAGCGCGTCCATTTCCTTGCCAATCAGAAACAATTTATCCACATCCGTGGCAACAACCACCTCTTGCAAATCGCGATGAAATCCGGCGGCCCCTTCGCCAAGTTCCAGCATATCCCCCAGAATGAGAATTTTTCGTCCCATCCCTTTGTCTCGGACTGCAAAGACTTGCAGGGCCGCAGTCATGGATGCCGGGTTGGCATTGTAACTCTCATCAATCAAAACAATCGGATTATCTTTGGGGCCTAAAATATGCTCTGCCCCACGCCCTGCACTGGCAGAAAAACTCGATAAAGCCGCCACCGCCACATCAAATCCAACCCCCATATGATGGGCAACACACAAGGCACCCGTCGCATTTTCAATCATATGTTGACCGGGGACATTAATTTCAAAATTGACCCCAACTGTGCCAAACCTTGCCTGGGCGGTACCGCCATTCTCATGGGGAAAATAGTCAAAAATCCCCACATCAGCTGACTTTGAAAACCCATAGGTAACGATCTCTGCCCCCGCTAACCGAGCGGCCTTTTTAAGTATTTCAACTTGCCCGTGATCGTTGTTAATGATGGCTAAGCCCCCCGGCTCCAGCCCTGAGAATATCTCGGCCTTGGCCCGTGCAATGCCTTCAAGTCCATCAAAATTACCAATATGGGCAGGCCCAACATTACTCACCAAAGCGATATGGGGCCGTACCATATCAACCAAAGGAGTTATTTCATCGGCATGGTTCATGCCAATTTCAAACACCCCAAATTCTGCACTTTGTGGCATATTCGCCAGCATCAAAGGCACACCCCAATGGTTGTTATAGCTTTTGATTGACGCGTGGGTTTCCCCCGCCTTAGCCAGAATATTCTCAACCATGTTTTTCGTGGTTGTTTTCCCGGCACTCCCGGTAATAGCAACAATTTTTGCCCTCGAACGCGCCCGCGCCACCCGAGCAATCTGTGCCATACCAACCAATGGATCCGCAACAATTATTAGCGGCAATCCAGCCAGTTCACGGGCTCTTTTTTCAGAAATAAGCGCAACCGCTGCCCCTTGAACAATGGCTTTGTGAACAAAATCATGTCCATCAAACCGATCCCCTTTTATGGCCACATAAAGCCCACCTTCAAGGACGGTTCTGGAATCGATTGAAATGGAATTAATGTGCGAGGCATGAATATTTTCGGCCCGTCCCTCACATGCCTGCGTTAACTCTTCAATCGAAAATAAGTAAGACATATTTTTAGGCCCGTATTGCCTTAGACACTTGCTCATGGTCGCTATAGGGATGCTTGGTTGTACCAATTATCTGGTATTCCTCATGCCCTTTTCCTGCGATCAATAACACATCCCCTTTTTTAAGGGTAGAGATTGCGCTAGCGATTGCCGCCCCGCGCCCATCAACTTCTTTTGCCCCTGGACAGGCCGTCATAATTTGCGCACGAATTGCCGCGGCGTCCTCGGTACGAGGATTATCATCCGTCACAATCACCTCATCTGCAATGGATGTAGCCACTTCCCCCATCAAAGCCCGTTTGCCCGGATCACGATCCCCCCCGGCACCAAATATCACCTTAAGTGAGTTGGTTGCATAAGGGCGCAAGGCCGTAAGAGCGGTTTTCAATGCATCTGGCGTATGGGCAAAATCAACGAATATCGCGGCACCCTTATGATCAGCAACATTTTCTAAACGCCCGCGCGCACCAACAAGCTTGCCCAAAACCGGAATAACCAAATCCTTATCTACGCCCCCCGCAACCACCATCGCAGCAGCCATTATAGCGTTGGACACCTGAAATTCACCGGCCAAAGGAAGGTAAAAATCAAGCGGTTCGCCCACAAGTTTTCCAGTAACCCGCTGGCCCCAATCTTGACGCACAATATCGGATATTTCGATGTACCCGCCCTCGCGCCCCACACTTAAGGGTGTCGCCCCGCGTTCCATGCCCGCGAACAAGAATGCCATGTTTTCCGGGTCATCCGCATTCACGACAGCGGCGCCTGCTTCAACCATCAATGCCTTGAACAAGCGAAGTTTTACATCACGATACTCATCCATGTCCGCATGATAGTCCAAATGATCCCGACTAAGATTGGTGAACCCAACCACATTAAAAACAATGCCATCTAAGCGCCGCTGATCAAGCCCATGCGATGATGCTTCCATGATCACATGATCAAACCCGTCGGCCTTAAGTTGCGCCAATTCCTTATGTAGGGAGAGCGGATCGGGGGTCGTCAATGCACCCGAAACAATCTCTTGGCCATTATCCATCCCGAGGGTGCCAATGGTTGCACCCTTGATGCCAACAGCTTCCCAAATTTGACGTACGAAAGAGGCAACAGAGGTTTTGCCATTGGTGCCGGTAATCCCCATCATCATGGTAGGTTGCGCGCCACTCACCCGAGCTGCGGCCTTGGCATAGACCGCACGCACATCATCAACGACAATTGTATTAACGCTCAAATCGTCAGAAGCCTCACGATCAGAGATGATCACCCGCGCGCCCCGTTCCACGGCCTTGGCACCAAAACTGTCCCCATGGACTTCACTGCCCGGCAAAGCAAAAAACGCTTCCCCAAACGCTATGGCGCGACTATCACAATTCACACCCGTCACTCGAATATCTTCAACTTTGACGCCATCAAGCGCCCCCTCGAGTAAATCTGCTAATAAATGCGACACAAATAATTCCCTTAACTTATAAAAAAGACAATGCTAATTTTCAATTTCTGCCGGCACTAAAGAAGCCTCTGAAAATTCACTAAAATTGGGTAATATACCTAACATGGGTGCAATTTTTTGCACGATGCGTCCGGTTACTTCCCCTGCATTCCATGCGGCGGTTCTGCCGCTTTGCGGATTTTCCCGCTTTGGCTCATCAATCAATATGACCATTGCATATTGGGGGTCATCAAGGGGGAACGCGGAGGCAAAAACATTAAAGTTTTTAGTTGAATCATAGCCCGTCCCAACAACCTTATCCGCCGTGCCGGTTTTACCGCCCACAAGATATCCCTCAGCAATCTCATCCATATGTCGGCCAGAACCCTCAAGGGCATTCAGGCGCATTAAATAACGAATTTTCGCGCTGGTTTCCACTGAAATTGTACGCACCCCAAGAGCATCAGCCTCGCTTTGACTACGTTCAAACAAAGTCGGCGGTACCATAATACCATCATTAACAAACCCGGCAACCGCCGTTGCCATATGCAGCGGTGTAACACTTAAACCGTGCCCGAATGAGGCCGTTGCAGCCCCAACTTCTGAAAATTTATCCAGAACACGCGGCAGTTTGGTTTCCGGCAATTCAATACTAAGCGGCGCATCAAACCCGGTGAGGGTCAAGAACTCCCGGAAATTCTCTTTTCCCCATTGCTGCATAATGCGGATTGTGCCGATATTTGAAGAATATTTGTAAACCTCAGGCAAAGAAAGAATACGGTTTTTCCCATGAAAATCACCGATTCTGAACCGGCCAAATTGAATGGCCTGAGTTGCATCGAAACGATCATTAAGTTGCACCAAACCGCTATCCAGCGCTCCGGCAATCGTTACGGTCTTAAAGGTCGAGCCAAGTTCAAACGTGCCCGCCGTAACCCGGTTGAGCCGACCTTCTTCAAGGGCGCTCGCTGGAACATTGGGATCAAAATCAGGTAATGAAACCAGCGCCAGCACTTCCCCGGTGCGCACATCAACGATCACCCCCGCCGCCGCAATCGCTTCATAACGAATAAGAGAATCCATCAGTTCCGCATGCATGGCATTTTGCACACGCAGATCAATGGACAGCTTAACTGGCTCTAATGCGCGTCCGCGTGCCAGCCCAAACGCTTGTAAAACTTCAACTTCTTCGCGATCCAGATAGCGCTCAATACCGGCGATACCCTGATTGTCGATGTTAACCGACCCCAAAATATGCGAGGCTACATTGCCCCCCGGATAATAACGTTTGCTTTCAGTGCGAAACTCAATGCCCGGAATACCAAGATTAAAAATCCGCTCCTGCGCCGCCGGACTCATCTCCCGCCGTAGCCAGACAAACCCCTCATCCCCATCCAGTTTTTCGCGTAACCAGTTAACATCCATGTCTGGCAGCTCAGCATGCAGTTTTTCCACCGCCTCATCCACATCGATAATCAATCGAGGTGCCGCTGCAAGGGATGGTACTAAAATATCCATAGCAAGCGAGCGCCCATTACGATCGAGTATGGGGGGGCGTGTAGCTGTTATCACATCACGCGCACGCCCCGAAGCTGACCCATCAATTTCAGCCATGCCAAGGCTAACCAATTTACCCCCAATAATGCCAAACAGCATCAGCACACCAAAGATGGCCCATCCGATACGTGATTTTGTCATGCCTTGGCGGGTTTTTCGCCCCCCATCAAGGGCAATTGGATCGTGTGCATTTGTGTGGGCGATGCTTGCGTTCATTGTGACAATATCTCCGTCAACTTATCGCCAATAGGGTCAATGCCCGCATCCAACGCTTCTAACAACGCCGTCAGGCCCTCATCATTCAATTGTTCAGGACGCATGGGCAAATCCGCAATAGAGCCAAACTGTTTCGCCTCTAGGGTTTGTAAATTAAGCACTTCGCTATGGCGTTCAACCAATGGTGCAATAAAGGAAGGTTGGGAAAAATGCGCCCAATCTGCCCTCAAAACAGAAAGCTGACCCTCTTGGCCTTGCACAGCCCGAACCAGAGATAGCTTTTCTTCTTCGATGGTCTCAGTACGAAACTTAATGCCGTAAACACCAATCAAAGCAAAAATGCTGGTGATCAACAAAATCACGTTTAACCCGCGTATCATACCGCCCCCAAAATTTTATCTATATTCAATTTTGCACCCGGAACCCCAAGCCCATCATAGGAAAATTCCCTTGGCGCATGCCCGGTTCGTTGCGCACTCCGAAGGGTCGCTGAGCGCGCCCGTGGGTTGCGCATAAGTTCATTTTCTGCAGCTTTTTTTGGCTTTGAAATCTTGCGCCAACGCATGGGTTCCGCAGCTTCAAAGGGCATATGCCGGGATGTTGTGCCCGCGCTTTTCTTCGCATCAAAGAAGCGTTTTACAATTCTGTCCTCAAGGGAATGAAACGTCACAACAACCAATGTTCCATTCTCCCCCAGCGCGCGTTCGGCCGCAAATAACCCGCGCACCAACTCGTCCATTTCTCTGTTTACCGCGATACGTATCGCCTGAAACGTACGGGTTGCAGGATGGTTGCCCCCCGGCTTGCGGCCAACCGCCTGCTCAATGATATCTGCGAGTGCCAACGTGGTCGTAATCGGTGCTTCAACCCGCGCATCAATGATCGCTTTGGCAATCCGGCGGGCGCGTTTTTCTTCTCCAAAGGCAAAAATTATATCCGAAAGCAAACGCTCGTTCGCATTATTGACCAAATCTGCAGCGCTTTCACCGCGCGCCCCCATGCGCATATCCAGCGGGCCATCGCGCATAAACGAAAAGCCCCGCTCCCCCTCGTCCAACTGCATGGAGGATACCCCGATATCCAGCACAACCGCATCAATTTTTTGATCGCTTACCTGCTTCGACAATTCATCCAGCTCAGAAAACCGCCCCATAACAAAGGAAAACCTGTCCCCAAACTCGACGTTAAGTGCATCGGCAAACTGTTGAACATTTTTGTCTTGATCGACGCCAATAACCTGCGCCCCGGCATCAAGCAGAGCCTTGGAATAGCCACCAGCCCCGAACGTGCCATCCACAATCAGGCCTGCCATGGCCGGTTCAAGGGCATCAAGCACCTCATCCAGCATGACGGACATATGTGGCGCGACGCCCTTTTCCGTTTCAATCTGATTGCCATTGCCATTATTCACGGCATAACTCCCACGCGCAATTATTCACCCCGAAAAGGGAAACATTGGCCCCACTTTGCATGTTGAGTTTTAAGATTCTGTTTCCCAAACTCATTTGGGTCCAATTAATGATAATTTTTATGAAAAAAAGTGTCAGTTGACCTGTAAGCCGGGTTCTGTAGGGCAAAGGTTTA
>JAJRRG010000083.1 GCA_024279675.1 Alphaproteobacteria bacterium | reverse complement strand
TGCCGGGGCTAAAACGGCCCTTGATTTTGGGGCGGAGGGCATCGGCTTGGCGCGCTCTGAGCATATGTTTTTCTCGCAGGAGCGCATGGTGGCTTTGCGTCGGCTTATTTTGTCAGAAAATGAAAATGACCGCGCCCAAGCCTTGAGCGGCCTCATAAAATATCAGGCGGCAGATTATGCGGACCTGTTCACAACCATGCGGGGAAAGCCCGTTAATGTCCGCCTGTTTGATCCCCCTTTACATGAGTTTTTACCCCGAACTGAGGATGATATTAACGAGACCGCATCATCCCTTGGCCTGAGTGCTAAAGCATTGCGCATGCGGCTTGAGCGGTTGAGCGAAGTAAATCCTATGCTTGGGCACAGGGGATGCCGACTTGCGATTACCTATCCTGAAATTTTGAACATGCAAATTCATGCGTTATTTGCAGGAGCCATGGCCGCTATTCAGCGCCAGTCAGAGCCAGTAGTGCTTGAAATTATGGTGCCTTTTGTTTCCTCAGCCCGCGAAATTATCTGGCTTAGAAATCAGGTTATGTCGCTGGCGGATAAGGCGGGCATCGAACTGGAACGCCAAATCCACCTTACCTTTGGCACAATGATCGAGTTGCCGCGCGCGGCCTTAAGGGCTGGCGAAATTGCCCACGCCGTGGATTTCTTCTCCTTTGGCACCAATGATTTGACCCAAACCACCTATGGGATTTCCCGCGATGACGCGCCCGCATTCCTTGCCGCCTATCAGCGCAAAGGGATTTATGACAAAGACCCGTTCGTTACTCTGGATCAGACCGGGGTTGGGGAACTCATAGAAATAGCCATTCAGCGAGGCCGCGCAGCCAACCCCAATCTGGTTGTTGGGATATGTGGGGAACATGCCGGAGAGCCAGAGTCCTTAAGATTTTTTGCGGATTTGGATATCGACTATGTCAGTTGTTCCCCCTATCGGGTGCCCGTAGCACGTCTTGCTTTGGCTCAGGCACAAAGTTGACCTAAAGCGTGTCTCCCCAAAGTGTGCAGCGGTTTTGGGATAATAGACACGCGAAAACAAATAGATAAAACAGGTCGCGTGAATACTATCGAACGCGACATGCTTTAGGGGCCATTCCCCAAAGCAAAGCGAGGCAAAGTCTCGCCGCAAACTTACCCTTAAAAGAACGTAAATCCACCCTGTGGTGAACAAATTGCGCGTCTTTACCCTACGTCAACGTTAATAAGCCATTATCGCGGTGGCGACAAATTGTGAACGTGTTTGAGTTGAACATGTTTGTTCTGGAGTATGTCGGCGCGTTATTGAGTTTTGAGTTGGTGCAGTTGAGTATATGACCAAGAGTATTTTATCCAAACGGATTAACAACGACGCAGGTTTGCGCGTTCCGGTGCCTGATGTGCATCTGCCTACGTCAGATTTCCTCGCATCTAAAATTTCAAACCAAACGCCAAAACAACGCAATTTCAGAAAACGCCCGGCCCAGCGCATGTTCTCGCGTCTGTCTGGCGTGACAGCGCTTGCCGTTTTTGGATTCTTTGCCACGATTAGCCCGATATCTGTTACAGATTTGAACCAAGATGCTGCCAATGCGCCCTATGCGACCTTTGCATCCCTAAGCAACTCGGGCACAGATTTGGTGATTACCGGTTCGGTGAGCGATCTGTTCACGTCCTCAACTTTTGTTGGCCCTAACCGATCTCAAAAGAGAGATCGTTTACTCCCCGTAGTGGATGTCCTTGAATTGGCTGGCTCATTTGTTGCGGAGCGAACACGCATTGCCGCCCTGCGTACAGCGCCGGTTGATCCGATGGATGCGCCACAGTCTAGTCCCACCCTTGGCCCAACTATCGCCCTAACCGATGGCTCCCCAAGAATTTCAGTCGCAACAATTGATCCGGGTTTGGCATCATCCGCATTACTTGCAATCGATGGGGTAACCCCTGATAGCGCAACGCTGGTTGGCCTCTCTGTTCCTGTGCCGTTGAACGCGTCGGAACAATTGGCCTATGCCCGTCAAAGTACACCCACGACCGAGCATGCGGTTTCCCAATACTCAGAACGTGAGCGCTGGTGTTTGTCAACGGCCATATATTTTGAAGCGCGGGGCGAAAGCTACCGCGGTCAGGTGGGTGTCGCTCAGGTTATTATGAATCGGGTAGAACATCGCCTCTATCCCGATACGATTTGTGGCGTGGTTTTTCAGAACCAAAGCTGGCGTAATCGTTGTCAGTTCTCATTCGCCTGCGATGGCATTCCTGAGCGCGTAAATGATGCGACATCCTGGGCAAAGGCCGAAGAAATCACTGGCAAAGTGCTTGACGGAAGCCTCTACCTGTCCGAAGTTTCCAATGCCACCCATTACCACGCTAATTATGTTTATCCACACTGGGCACCGCGTATGAAACGCCTGACCCGTATTGGCGCGCATATATTCTATCGCTTCCGTAGAAGCTAAATAAGTTGGAGAAGCTAACAGCGTTAGTTTGACTGGGCGATTGAAGGCCAGTTAACATATTTCCCATCGCTTAAGACCTTAAGAAACCCCTCAAGTAGATCAGGTGTCGCCTCTATGACGCTTACGCCGGAATAATGCACATGGTTGGATGCGAACCCGTCCGTTGAATAGGTGCCGCTTGGGGTGGTTACAATCCGTACGGTGCTGACATTTCCAAAGCCAACCTTACGAACCGAATAATTGCTCAAGGCAACTTGTGATAGCGAGGGATCAAACTGCACGTCATAGGTGCGCTCCCCGATATGCAACAGATTGGACAGGCTTTCACTGCTTGGAATATCTGGATTTGGCATGACATTCGCCAAAGCTGCGGAAACATTTGTCACCAAGGGGCTTTGGGCAAATGCCTGCGAGCCCGTGTTTGGTATGGCATCGACAATAACCGCCAGACAAAAGACAGTAAAACCAAGGCCTGCTACATTGCGAATGGTTAATATTTTCATAACCGGCATCCCCGCCAATTGAAGTTGATAATTAACTCTTTATCAACCATAGGGCGTGGGACAGGTCAAAGATCATTGTCCTTTATGCTTAACGACATAGCGGGATTATGTTTAATGACATAGCGGGATTGGTAACGTTGAGAAGTTGTTAGAATTGGTCAGAAATTTGCGTAAAAACTTCTTCAAAACGTGTCTGGGCTTGCCGCGTTGGCCATGGTCGGATGAGATGCTCAAAACCCTCCAAATCGAACCCGGCTAGATCAGGTTCTCCGAACAAGGAGCGAGCCTCATCACTTTCAAAGCCAGCCAGATTTACCGCCTCAAAAAATGCCGCATGCTTGTCCGCTTTCTTGATTGCACGCGACAGTTTTGCAGTCGGGCTGGAGGGAAGCGAAAAGCGCAAATGGATGGCACCCAAAAGTTGATTTTCGATTTCCTTATAGTTTCCACCCATGGCCGCTTTGAAGGGGGAGATAATATCGCCCATGACATATTCAGCCCCATCATGCAAAAGCGCGTAGAGTTTTTCGCTTGGTTTTACATCCGGGTTAATTGCCTGTAAAACTTCAAGAACCAATATCGAATGTTGGGCAACTGAAAAAGGGTAATCGCCGATGGTCTGCCCATTCCAGCGGGCAACACGGGCCAATCCATGAGCAATATCTCCCAGCTCAATATCAAGTGGTGAGGGATCAAGTAGGTTTAGCCGGCGCCCTGAAAGCATTCTTTGCCATGCTCTTTTTTCTGCGCGTGCCATTTTTGTCCTGCAAATTATAATTGAATAACGAAATTAAGAAATCGAATCTGAACCAAAAGCGTAACTTGCCCAACTTGGAACAGCAAGCTTCACGGGCATCCCGTTGACGCTTGCTTCGCCAGAATCGCGAATTTTGTCTATGCGCGCATTGCCAATGGCTGCCCCCCCTTCAACTTCGCCCAGTGTACCCACAACTTTTTCGCCAATTATAATGTCATCCCCTTTTTGCCCGGTGCCCAGATTAACAAGGATGGGGCGGCGTCTGGCTTTGCCGCGATGCTGCATGCGTGAGACAACTTCCTGCCCCACATAACAGCCCTTTGAAAAATCCACGCCCTCTAGAATATCCATGCCGATGTCATGGGGGAATAGCGCATCCGAATCAAAGTCTGACCCCAATTCGCTAATGCCAAGACCAATGCGTGTCCGGTTAAAACCTTGTGCCTCCGGCTCCCAGTCTTGCGCGTGGCCTTGTTCCACTATGAGACGACGGCCAAGCCCCCCAGCGCGCGGATCTTCATCCTGAATGCCCACGTTCATAGTAATCCGGTCAGCGCTCCAGCCCACAAAATGGCTGCCCCTTAAATCCGCGATATCCGCCTTTGCTCTGAGTTTATACATGCCCATACGTTTGAAAAACCGGTCAGAAATATCGCGAGCGACATCCAGATAATAGGCATCTTGATAAACCGATATCAGCCCCTCGGCTTGTATCTTGCCCTGAGGTGATAACAGCGCCCACCATTTTGCCGTCCCTGCAGTTTCAGGAATGGAACACGTCAACACATCATTGAGTAGCTTTTTTGCCTCAGGGCCGGTTACCCTGAATGCCACACGGTTCTGTCGTAATTCTATCATTATTGTGTCTCTCAATGCTGAGGTAAGTTCACGTCGCCTATGATTGCGAATCGCACAGTCGGCGTTAAAACCAAACCCATCATAGATGCGCAGTTTTGTCCCAGTTTTCAAGAAACAATATGTAGGAAGGGAATTTTGCGGCGATTCTATCGTGCGTAAATTCTATTGTGTTATGATTCTATTGTGCGCTGAATTTATTGTATTGAGCGATCCAAAGAATATTCGCCATTTTGAATGCGTTCGGGCAGGTCAGCGATAAGCTTTGCTGTAGCTTCTTCACCGAATGTTTTTACCAATGTCGCAAGGGCGGCAAAAAGAGCCGCGTGGGACAGGGCTTCCGCTTCAATACCATCGGCCTCAGCACTGTTCCAAGCATCCGCAAGATACTCCAGCGCCAGCTGGCGCTCTTCGTTCTGCGAGTAAGTTGAAGAATGTGGGTTGGTTGAAGAAAACATATTATTGGGCTGTCCATTGTTTGGTTTGTCTTTCCTAGCATGCGTTACGCAGCAGGAGGGCAGAGAAGTAACGCGAAGGTTAATTCACCTTGAGTGATTATACTTAATTCTACTCGCTATAGCGAGAGCGAATATCCCGCGTTAGGCGATCCGCATCATTGAGTAACCGGGATATGGCTTGCTCGGTTGAGGGCGCGCACGTCTGATGCAATCGCGCATAGGCATGATAGCCTTGATTAAATGATCCGTTTAGCCGTTGCATGCGGTCATCATTTGGCTCGTCCAGCGCAATTAATTCAGCCGCATGCAGACGCCAATCATTGTCATTATCACCACATAGGGGTTGCAAATAATACAGGCTGCCCAAAGCATTGAGTAATTGTTGCATTTGTGACTGATAAGGTGGATCGACAGCTAAACTTGGCGTGGTGAAAAAAATTGGCATGCTGACAAAAGTCAGCATAAGCCAAACGCCAAAAATGTTGAGTATTGGTTTCATAGTTTTTGATAGCAGTGAATGGTGGTTTTCTACAAGGCTGGCCTTGCTCGTGCACCCCAAAAATTGGAAAAAAGCCCCGTATCAAATCGATACGGGGCTTGAGGCTACAAATGCGTATGGGTTTGGATCTATGTCCTATGCACTAGTTTTCCAGTTGCACAATGTTCAGGTCAGGCAAAAATGCCCGCGCAGCAAAGGCAAACGTCACTGTGTACACGACAGGTTCTTCACTGTCACCATTAACGCGATAAACTTCGATATTACCAACGTCCTGACTATCGGCAATATTGCGTTGATCAAGGGCGGAAGCCTGACCTTTGCTCCAGCGAAACTCCAGATCACCAATCGTAAATGGGGCATTTTGCTGCAAATAGGGAAGCGTAACACCAACTGCCTCATCAATGCCCGCGCTGGTATCAACAAAGGCCACCCGCATCATGGCGTTAATATCTGTGGGCAAATCTCCGCGAAATAGAAACGGACGTGATCCCAGATTATCATAATTCACATAAGGGTTGGTGCCTAAAGCACGGCTACGACGAGGGTCAGGTTGCAATACTTCCCCATCCGGATAGCGCTCCAGAAACAGATCGTAGCTGATGAGGAACGAGGGGAGGGCGGTAAGTTTTTCCCCGGCGCGTACCCCCACAATTGCTTCACCGTTGAATTGTTGCCACCAGTTTTGTTCTTTACGATCATACATAATCAAATCCGAATGACGCAGTTTGCCTGTGGTGCCAAACTCCACCGCTTCGCCATCCAATGTGCGATCGAACACTATAGAGGTATTGCAAAGGGGGCAATAAGTCACCGCAACCGGCAAGCCACCGATCGTATCATTGACAATTTCATGCCACATCAGCAGTCTGAGGGGATAGGCACGAGACACCCCGTTATGGCTAAAGGCGACAACTGGTTCATTGCCCGGAATATCAGTTACTTCGCCGATGGGCAGAAAAATGGGGTCATCAATGGAGGGAATTTGGTCAGGGCCAATAACATCAATAATCTCGCCCATATCGATTGTTGAGTTAGAGAAATCGGTTTTCCATTCCCCAATGGGGCGTCCAAATTCCTGTGCCATCGCGGGCTGGCTGGCCAGAACTGGCGCGCCAAACAACATAGCCGCCACAATTAAGT
>JAJRRG010000082.1 GCA_024279675.1 Alphaproteobacteria bacterium | reverse complement strand
TGCCAGAAAAAGCATGCCCCGTGCTGGTCACGGGGTGGTTTTGCCTTTTTCGTTTCGGCATCGCGACCAGAATAAAACCTCGCCTAATCGCCCTAATTCCAGAAATCACGCATCGACAGGTAGGTGAACGATGTCGACCAACCAATTAAAACCAATCCGGGCAGAGGGATGCCAGAAAAAGCATGCCCCGTGCTGGTCACGGGGTGGTTTTGCCTTTTTCGTTTCGGCATCGCGACCAGAATAAAACCTCGCCTAATCGCCTTGGTTCCAGAAATCGCGCATGGACAGGTATGTGAACGATGTTGACCAACCAATTAGAACTAGGCCGGCGAGACTTTCAATTGCGACCATGGAACGCATGGCACCAGTCGGGGTAATATCGCCCATGCCCAATGTCGTATAACTCGCAGCGGAAAAGTAAAAGAAATCCTCCCCCCCCCCGGAGTGCGCCCCTGCAATACTGCCCATATTCAATTGATATTCCATGAGCATCAAAGTTGCGGCGAACAAACATATCTCCAGCAGGTGCGCGAGAAAAGCTCCCGAAATCACCACCAACAGGCGCTGTCTTGGACGTAGATTTAGTTCAACCGTCACCCCAGATACCAAGCGCAGAATTTCATAATGAATAATGACGCACAGGGCGACCAGAAATAGATTCAAAATCGCGGCGGCGAGGAGAAGCATTTTTTTCACTTAAAAACTAAAACAACCTGAGGCCAGCTTAGTTAAATATGGTTAGCACCATCCTAACTTGCAGTGGAACGCGTCAAACCCAAGCCTAACGCTGTTTAAGTGCAACAAATTCGCCAATAACTTGTGCACATCGCACACCGTCATAATCAACGCTTGCTTCAATGCTGATCCGCCCCCGCCCTCGCACCGAAAGCATTTGTTCAAATTTCCCCCAGTCCGCCCCCTCAGTCAAATGAGCCGTTGCCGTAAAATACCCGTCAATCGGCTTGAGATATTCAAGAGAGTTGCGTTGAATAACCAGATGCACACCAGTCGCACCTGCACCCAGTTTGATGCGCAAAAAACTCCATGCGGCAAGGGTCGCCAAAGTTGAAACAGACCCACCAAACGCCGTGTTGCGATGATTGGTGTTTGGGGCCAAAGGCGCCCCAAGGGTGACGGCATCCGCACGCACTTCAACCGCCTCAACTTCCATCGCATTGATGATAGGAATATGGGCATGTAAATAGGTTTGAAGTTGTTCTTTGTTCATGTGCGATTACTCCAACTCATCAATGCAACGCGGGACATAAAATTCCAATTTCTTTTAACTTGATTCGCATCAAGGCGCATTTCATCCCACCACCTATGATCTCAATTATCAGAATTTCTGAAATGGAAGGGGTGTATTTATGCGTTTGGGATTTCCTGTCATCATCGGGGCCAGTGCTTTTTTAACGGCGGGCATCATATTCTTACTGCCCAATCCCTCGCCTTCGCTCCCCGAAACCATTTCTCCTAACTCCGAAATGGTGCTGAGTGTGCAGCAACAATTGGGCTTTGCCCTTGTCACATCCTATTGTTCTGACTGCCACGCTGTGGGAACCACGGGCGATGGTAAACATCCAACCGCACCCAGATTTCGCGAGCTCCACCTGCGCTATGATGTATCCCTGCTTGATGAAGCACTTGTTGAGGGCCTCGTTGCCCATCCCGACATGCCAGAGTTCGAATTCGACGCCCCCCAAGCGGAGGCCATCATCCAATATCTCAAGGCACTAGAGACACAATAACACGTTCCCTATTCGTTCCGAATGTGCTACGCGTGAGGCTCATTCGCTCCTGATAGGCTCCCCATGTCCTCCGATAAAAAAACACCATCCGATGCACCCGATTTTTCCATTGAGGATTTTTTCTCCGAGATAGAAAAAGCTGAGGATATTGAAGCCAACAAGCGCTTGCCCCAGGAACGCTTGCGCAACAAACGGCGCTTGGATCGGGAGGATCAGGCGAAGGCTCCCCGCCGTGGCCCCCAGCCAAACAAGCGCACCACAACCAAACATCCCACCCGGACAGCGTGACGGGCATGTCTAAGGCTTCGCCCAAATCTAAAGCCAACGCCGTTGATCGCCCGACAAATCTGGATGGTTTTTCAGAAAGCCCCCAAGCTGGTTTCAACCACCAACCAAGCGGCAAAATGCCCAACGGCGGCAATAAAAACAACGGCGGGGGTTCCGGGGTAGCGACCGCAGGGAGCGACGGCGGAGCGCAACAAAACGACAACGCGGCGACCAAAAGCAGTAATGCGATAAATACCCCCCAATCAGAGGGCATAACCGCCACCGTTGCCGCCCTGCAAAACCTCATCGAGCATGGCCGCGATGTGGTGGAAGGCACCGCCCCCTGGGCACCCCACAAACCGGAACGCCCGGAAAAAGCCGAAGGCAAAATCCCTTTTGATTTGGTGACCGATTTCACCCCCCAAGGGGATCAGCCCACCGCCATCGCCGAACTCAAAGAGGGCATCGACAATGGGGAGACCGACCAAGTTTTGCTCGGCGTCACCGGCTCAGGCAAGACCTTCACCATCGCCCAATTGATTGCCCAGACCCAGCGCCCCGCCTTAATTTTGGCCCCCAACAAAACCCTCGCCGCCCAGCTTTATGGGGAGTTCAAAAGTTTCTTCCCCAACAATTCAGTGGAGTATTTTGTTTCGTTTTACGACTATTATCAGCCCGAGGCTTACGTGCCGCGCACCGACACTTATATCGAAAAAGAAAGCACCATCAACGACCAGATCGATCGCATGCGCCACTCCGCCACTCGCGCGGTTTTGGAACGCGATGATGTGATCATCATCGCCTCAGTGTCGTGCATTTATGGCATCGGGTCGGTGGAAACCTACACCGCGATGATTTTTGACATCAAGGTGGGGCAAAAAATCGACCAGCGCCAATTGCTCGCCGATCTGGTGGCCCTGCAATACAAACGGGCGGATGCCGGGTTTGCCCGTGGGGCCTTCCGGGTGCGTGGCGATACCGTTGAAATTTTCCCCGCCCACTATGATAGCGCGGCGTGGCGGGTCACACTGTTTGGTGATGAGATCGAAAGCATCATCGAATTTGACCCCCTAACTGGCCGGAAAAACCAGAACCTCAAAGCCACCCGCATCTACGCCAACTCCCATTATGTCACCCCGCGACCAACCCTTTTGACCGCCATGAAATCCATCAAGGCCGAGCTGAAAATTCGCCTTGAGGAACTCAACGACGCCGGACGGCTTTTGGAAGCCCAACGCATTGAACAGCGCACCTTGTTTGATCTGGAAATGATGGAGGCCACGGGTTCGTGCGCAGGAATCGAAAACTATTCGCGTTATCTCACTGGCCGCCTGCCCGGCGAGCCACCCCCCACATTGTTTGAATATCTGCCCGATGATGCGTTGATTTTCATCGACGAAAGCCACGTCACCATTGGCCAGTTGGGGGCCATGTATCGCGGGGATTTCCGCCGCAAGGCAACGCTAGCCGAATATGGTTTCCGCCTGCCCTCCTGCATGGATAACCGCCCCCTTCGCTTTGAAGAATGGAACGCCATGCGGCCCCAATCGGTCTATGTTTCCGCTACCCCTGGAAGCTGGGAAATGGAGCAGACCGATGGCGCGTTTGCCGAACAGATCATTCGCCCCACCGGGCTGATTGACCCGCCGGTGGAAATCCGCCCCGCCGGCACCCAGGTGGATGATGTCATCGACGAAGTGCGCAAAACCAACAAGGCTGGCTATCGCACGCTGGTGACAACACTAACCAAAAAAATGGCTGAGGATCTCACCGAATACATGCACGAACAGGGCATCCGCGTGCGCTATATGCACTCGGACGTTGACACGCTGGAACGCATCGAAATCATCCGCGATTTGCGGCTTGGGGGCTTTGATGTACTGATCGGCATTAACCTGTTGCGCGAGGGGCTGGATATCCCCGAATGCGCATTGGTCGCTATTCTCGACGCGGATAAGGAGGGCTTTTTACGCTCCGAAACGGCCCTCATCCAAACCATTGGCCGCGCCGCCCGGAACATCGATGGCAAGGTGATTTTGTACGCTGACAAAACTACAGGCTCCATGGAGCGGGCGCTGGCCGAAACCAGCCGCCGCCGGGAAAAACAACATGCCTACAATCTGGAGCATGACATTACGCCCCAGTCGATAAAATCCAACATCAAAGAGATTGTAAGCTCTGTCTATGAGAACGACCGGGTCACGGTCTCCACAGGCAAAGACGGTTCCAAAACAGTGCATGTGGGCGACAACCTCGCCGCCACCATCAAGGGGCTTGAAAAAGACATGCGCGAAGCCGCCACCAATCTGGAGTTTGAAAAAGCGGCGCGACTACGGGATGAAGTGAAACGGTTAAAAGAAATGGAGTTGGACTTGTTGTGACCACACCGCGCCACCGTCACTGCGAGGAATGAACCGACAGCACAATCCACCCGCCTTTGTCACTGCGAGGAGGCAAAGCCGACGCGGCAGACCAGAAAGCCAAAAATCTCAATAGCTGGATTGCCACGGGCATAAATGCCCTCGCAATGACAGAAAGGTAAAACAGTGGCCAAACATCCCTGCGTCTACATGATGACCAACAAACGCAACGGCACCCTTTACACCGGCGTGACCTCAAATCTACAAAAGCGCGCTTTTGAACACCGGGAAGGAACAATCAAAGGATTTACCAAAAGGTATGGTTGCAAAACACTGGTCTGGTACGAACCGCACGAAAACATGGAAAGCGCCATCCTGCGGGAAAAGCAAATCAAAGCTGGTTCAAGACGTAAAAAGCTCAACTTAATCGAAGCTGCAAATCTTGATTGGCAAGACCTTTTTGACAACCTAGTTTAGCGTTCGTCATTGCGAGAAGCGCAGCGACGAAGCAATCCAGAACACTACCGCAAAACCCGGAACTGGATTGCCACGGGCATAAATGCCCTCGCACTGACGATAAAAGGAAAGCAACAACACCAAGCACCTTCTTTCGCAACAGCCCCAACTACCTCGTCATTGCCTGATCTCCAACCTCGTCATTACCCGCTTCATGCGGGTAATCCAGCTCACCGCATTTGCGGTGAAGAAGAGCTCTTCTAGAAATGAACAAATTGGCCAACGTTGCACTGCACAATTGTCTATTTTTTCGAATTTTCGCACCCAATCCACGAGCCTTGCGGAAATAATAAAATTTTAGCATACTCATCAAGCATTTTTGTTTCCTATGACCAAACCAGAGAAAGCTTCGTGATGGAAATTTTGGGCCATTTATTTGCTACATTTAGTGACCTAGTAGTCGCTTTGCTTATGTCTGTTTTTTCTGCCATTAGATTTTTATTTTCCCACTGGATTTTGCAAGCTATTTTTGCAGCTTGGCTCGCCTTTTCCGTTCAACGAACGCACCATATAATGAGGGAAGTATCCGCATTCCGGCAAAAACAACATGAGAGAATGAATGAACTAATAAAAGTCAAATTTGATTTGTTGTACAAACGAATTTACGCACTAGGCTCATATCAAAATGCAATAAATGAAAATAAAGAGGAGTGGGAAAGCGAGTGGGGAAAATACCGCGACGCTGTACATGAATGGGGAGAAAAATCTAATGGACTAACATTGTCCCTTCTCGTACATTTTCCTGCAAAAATGTGCTGGGAATTTGATCATCAAATTGACCCCCGTTTAGCGCGACTTGATCATCTATTGCGCAATATTCGAATCAAGTTTCAGAACAAAAAAAGAGTTTTTAAGTCCGAATTGGATGAAGTTAAGCGTACAAAATCAAAATTACTAGCAATAACAAACAAACTAAAAATGAAATTTCATGAAAATGAAAAAGAACGTATCAAAATACTGGAAATGAAACCTAGGTTATCGATAAAAAACATTGAGCACTTAAGTGCGTTTTACTTGACCAAGACGCTCTTCCAACCGAGCAAGCAGCTTTAGTCCGTATTTTGCTCTGGTTAGAACGCGCTTCTCCCAGTTAGTATCTGGATGCAACGGTCGAGGGTAAACAAGCATAGCCGCTAAACAAGCTGCTTGTTCGGAACTCAAACGTGACGGATCACAACCATAAATGCTTAATGAAGCACTTCTCGCACCATGGAGGCGGCTTCCAAAAAATGCACAATCCAAATACGACTCAAGAGTTGTTTTTTTACTTTGTCTAAAATTCAATAACCAGGCTCTAATCATTTCTCCGACCTTCCGAGAAATAGTAATCTCTCGATTCCCCAGCACGGTGCGCACATATTGCATTTCAATTGTGCTTGCGCCGCCTTTCCTTTTGCCCAATACTTGCAAAGTTAGAATCCGCAATAAGGATCGCCAGTCGATTCCATTGTGATGAAGAAATCGTCGGTCTTCGAGAACAATTACAAGTTTTTCAAAATGTGAAAGAGAGGAACTATAAGATTCATGTGATTTCTCCTCAATCGAAACCAAATCTAAATTGAGGTGAAGCAACCAACGCTTGATAGAAAATACTCGTCGCATGTTATCAGCTTTCTGAAGTTCTTAACTATACTACCACATGTACACAAAAATCCTTATCCCCACACCCTACCCCTGGCTCACAATCAGCCAAACACCAAAAATGCCTATCAACGCTCCAATCCATGCAAACAGGCTGGGGCGCGATTTGCTGACGACCCAGAGCAGCGGTAAGATTATCAACGGAGATGCGGAGGACAATGTGGAGACAATGCCAACTGGCCCTGAGGCAAGAGCATAGAGTTGCAACGTCATGCCAATCCCTGGGCCAATCACCGCGACCAATATGGCTTTTGATGCAATGGTCAAATTCATGTTTGAGATATTGCGCCGGTTTTCCCTAGACATAAGGGTGGGCAATAACAGGCTCGCCGCCCCCGCCACCGATCTCACGGTGGTGGCGGAAATGGGGTCTATTCCTTGCAACATAACGGGGGCCGCGATCAATACACTGCCGGCTTGCATGAGCGCCGCTGCCAATCCAAACAGCACGCCAGGCATTATGCTGCCCCTATCGCCCGAAAATCTGCTAATTGAGGATGCGTTACGCGACACCGTTGCCAACATAATGCCCGCAAAGATAACGCCTGTGCCAACCATAGCGAGCCCACTCACCACTTGACCAAGGATCAAAAACCCGAGCAGCAATGCGAAGGGCGCTGTGGTGGTATTTAGCAAGGATTGAAGTTGCGGACCAATACGGGTGAGCGCAGAATATCGAAAAGTGTCCGAAAGGAATACACCCAAAACGCCAGAGATGGTGAGTAATCCAACATCGCTCAGTTGCATCTGAGCATCAAAACCCCAGATCAAACTGTAGGCTAAGAATCCGACGGCCACCAAGGCCATTCTGACAAAGCTAAACGCAACCACCCCCAAAGCGCGAGAAGCATCATAGGCAAGTAACCCCGTTATTGCGAAACATGTGGCCGTGCCAAGTGCGGCAAAAACCCAAAGAGACTCCACTATTCAACACCCTTTCCGAGGAGAAAAATCCACAAGAAAGGCGCGCACGCCCAATTAACGTCCTTTGTTTTCCATACCCTTCAAACGTGCATTTGACACGCTTTTGATCAAAATTGTAAGTGCAGACATTAGCTGCATTCACCCTAAAACCAAACGTGCTTTGCTCTTGCCTCAATGTCGTTTTAAGATGTGCTTTCCACACGCAAGAAAAAAGGATAATCCCATGGCAGTCGCCCGCGTTACAGAAATCATCTCCTCATCCAAAAAAAGTTT
>JAJRRG010000081.1 GCA_024279675.1 Alphaproteobacteria bacterium | reverse complement strand
GCTCTTTATGCCCGTGCCCTTGATCGTTCGCAAACAGAAACTCTGAATTTTAATCTTGAAACATTGGTGGCCCGTACCCTTGAAACAGGTGCGCCAGATTCTGAGGACGTACAGGCCGCTGATCCAAGATTTAACCGCTCAGCCTCAGGTTGGTATTGGCAAATTTCAACAGTAGATGGTGAATTACGGAATTTATCGAACTCTCTGGTTGCCAGTCAAATACCCCAACTTGTCGAGCCCTTTGACCTGAAAAACACACGTACTGGGGTTCAGAGCGACGATTTTGGCACGCAATTAAGGATCATTGAGCGTAAAGTGACTATATTTGATACGCAGTATATTTTTGCTGTAACAGGCAGCATCGATGACATTGAGAATCTAACGGGACAATTTCGTAAACAAACATTTATTGTTCTGGGTGCCGTGGGTATCATGCTCGCAATCATGAGTGCGCTTGTCGCCCGCGTTGCATTAAGGCCGGTTGGAAAACTGGCCGCTGCAATTGAAAAAGTGCGCTCAGGCCAGGCGCAAAATATCGAGGGAACCTACCCCCGAGAGCTTACGCCACTTGCTGATGAGCTGAACGAATTATTGCGCTCAAACATTCAAATTGTTGCACGTGCAAAAAGTCAGGTTGGCAACCTTGCCCACGGCTTAAAAACACCACTGGCAGTTTTGCGAAATGAGGTCGCGGGCAAAAATGGGGAACTTGCCAATGTGGTTCATTTGGAAGTCGAGAAGATGAATGGGCAAGTAAAAACCTATCTTGATCGTGCTCAAATGTCTGCACGCTCTTCAGTTATCGGCTCGCGATCCGATGTAAATGTGGTCGTACCTCGCCTCGTTCGCGTTATGCAAAAATTGCACAAGGAGCGCGAATGTTCCTTAACAGTGGGTAAGGATGGGCCTTTGTTTTTCCGAGGTGAAGAAAGTGATCTGGAGGAAATGGTTGGAAATTTGCTCGACAATGCCTGCAAATGGTCAAACCAGAAGGTTATAATAAATATCGAGCAGGGTGGTGAGGCTAGCAACAATACCATTATAATTAATATTGAAGATGATGGTGTTGGCCTAAGTGCAACTGAGGCAGAGGCGGTGACGCGTCGCGGTGTCAGATTAGATGAAAAAACAGCCGGCAGTGGATTAGGATTAGATATCGTTAAAGAACTTGTTGATGTTTATGGTGGCAAACTGGAACTTGGTGTTTCAGATATTGGTGGGTTGAGCGTATGTTTGACTTTACCGGCAACAACATAGGGGATAAGGAAATACAGTGAAAAAATATCGCATGCTTTTTGGAGCAATTGGCATACTGGCAGTCGTTGCCAGTGCCGGATGCACGCGAACAAACCCGTTTTCGCCAACCTTGTTACCGTCAAACGCTGCTCCAATTGTCCAACCTCCAACAATTGTTGCGCCCGTTCGCCCTAGTGTTCAAACTTTAGAAATACCCCAATTCATTGATCCCGTATCACTTGGACAGTTGAGCGAAGCTGACAAAAATTCAGCAACTAACGCTCAATTTTATGCGCTTCAATTCGGCCGTCCTGGCGCCCCCAGAGTATGGACAGGGCAAAATAACATCTCCGGAAATATTGTCGTTGGCCCCTACGTTACATTGAGTGGTCAGACTTGTCGGCTATTTACACATACAATAATTATCGAAGGCACATCTCGAGTTTATGAGGGCACCTCTTGTCGACTGGCTGGGGGAAATTGGGTTGTCCGCTCGAGTTGATCTCCCCTATTTCTGTGAAGTTGGTGAGATGAAAACCGAGAGCATGGGTGAATGTTATTTGCCCTGACCGCTCACAATAAGAAAAGCCTTTGTTTACTTCATACGGGTATGCTTGTGCTCAATAATAGTTGTTGTTCAAGTGTTGCGTAGTTTTGGCCTGTTTATATGTCTCTGTTTCAAAAAAAATCATCTGCCGTAAAAACCATTCGTAAAAAGGTTAATCCAACCGTAAAAAGTCAGGTGGATAGCCGGGAAATCATTGATGTTCTATTGGGTCCTGTACTTGTGGATCAGCCAGTGATTTTTACCTTTGATGGTGCTTTAGAGCGCACGCATGCCCATGCAATTTGGGAATGGTTAGCTCGGGATGTCGAGCCGAGCCTTATTGAAGAGGCGAAGGCCGCACTACTTCCAAATGCCGACATTCAGGTTCAAATTTCTCTGGCAACCAAAGTGGCGCGTTTGATATCCACCAGTCAGTCATTTGCACAAGATAATGTTGAATTTTCAAGGCGTATACAAATTCAACTGGGTGGGGAGGAAGTATATGAACGTCTTGAGCATATGGAAAATGTATTCCGCAACCAACAATTGTTGTCAAAGGCAGTTGCGTTTGGCAATGCGATAAATGGTGTGCGTGATCAGAACTCACTGAAGTTGGCGCTGCAGGCTTTCCCTGTGGATGACCCCAAAGTTTCTTCGATTATGATGCACGCTGCAATGGGCCAAGTTAGTGAACCTAATCGTCTAGTATCAGTAATTATAGATCTTTCCGATGGGCATACACAAAATGCAATAACCAAAGCTGGCTATGCATCAACTATTGAAGCTTTAATTGCCCACGCACAAAATCAGATTTCATTTTTTGCGAATAGCTATGAGCGTTTCGTCGACATTGATATGAATTGCCGAGCCCTTGACCGCTATCATCGTTTAATCAGGGCTTTGTCCAGCATTACAGAAAATGATAAAAAATGTGATTGGGCCTTTAAGGTTGGGTTGCTGGTTTGCAAAATGTCTGAATTGATTGAACCCAGATTGACTAAAATTGATGCCGATGTGCGCCAATCCTTGAGAAAACCAAGAATTGGGCCGGATAGTTTAGATTCTGATCTATTACTGGATGCGCTGAACGGACTTTATCTTTTAGCTGCGGCCCGTGAAGCGCTGGATACTTTGGCGTTGAATTCAATTGTCAGCAACTTATGGAATGAAGTGGGAAGTGCCTTGGAAATCTTGATTGGCAGAAATCTAGAGGCATTCCGGGAAGCACCACAAAATGAGATTGTTGCACAGCGCCTAAATACTGGCATTAAAATGGCAGAAATTCGATTTAATCCAGAGTATGCAACCATTCTAACTCGGGCCAGAGATGGTGCGAGTCGCAGAAGTGATACGTAAAATTAAATTTTATTTTTTCATAAGCACATAGTGTGCGTTTATGCCATGGGTTCCGTTAAATATGACAATTGGATGCGTGGAATCTAGCTCACTTACGTTGAGATAAGCAAAAACTTTATCCCGCGTTGAATTTTGAATTGCAGCCACTACTCCAATGGCATGATGTGGCACAAGTTCCTCATGATCGGGATAAATCAAGCACCCAATATCTAATGTTTCGCTCGAGGAAAGTTCAAGTTGAACCATCACAGCACCTGAGCCGAATCGGCCAACTAAAAAGTCAGGCGGCACCGATACATTGCGAGGGGTGTCCCCATCGGGTTTAGTTACACCAGTTGATTTGTTACCATTTAGCTGAGAGTTGGGCAATAACTCCCCAGAAACACCGCATCTTTCTTTGGCAAATATTCCTGCATAATCCTTGGGAATTTCATTTAGAATAACGCGGGCGACGATGTCATTTATGCTGTACCCGGTTACAACATCTTCCTGCGTCTGCGTCTGCGTGAAGCGTTGTAGGACTGAAGGTAGGAATAGTCGCCAGTTAAACTTCGTGTCGATTTTTTGCGGGCGCGCCAAGGAATTTCCGGAATCTAAATAGCAAACACTCTCCCCGTATTTTTGCTCACTGACAGGCAGTAACCCATCTGCACTCTCATGGGAGATTGTTTGAGTGGGCACCGGGGTAATTGTAAGCGCGCTTTCAGAGAATTTTTGAACAGCAATATGTCCCCCTATTGAGCATTCACTCATGCTTATCGGGTCAAGATCGCCTGACATTTGGCAACTTCCAGCCAGGACGATATTTTCTAACTCCCCGAAGGCTTGCAATTGTTGTTTCTTACCATTCCACTTGGTCTGCCCCCCAGCCGTATGCCAAAGGGATAAATCGGGCTGCCATCCGCCACAAACGATCAATTGATCAACAATCAATGGCTCACCTGATAATTGGGAGGGGGTATTAACAAGCCCCAATTGCACCTCTAGCGCATCCAGTTTATGGGGGGAGGCAGAAACGACTTGCAAGCCGGTGGCGAGGGACATGCCATAGGCCTTGGCAAACTCGAAAAATCTTGAATTTGGATTTATGCGGCTATCCACAAGTCTGCAAATCTTAATGCCCATGTCCGCGGCGAGCAATGCCACCTGTGTCGCAGCGCTTGAGCCTGTGCAAAGGGCGATGGATTTCCCTTTCCATACCCCATAATTCATTGCCAAATTAAATGCCGTTCGTGATCCAACAACGCCGGGCAAACGATTGCCAGGAAATAGGGGAAGCCGTTCCAGCATACCAGTTGCCAGAATGACATGCTTTGTCCTAAATTCAACAATGGATGAGGTGACGCTGTCCTTGTCATAGGATAATTGATGCGCTCTAACCCTTGTCGACGTTACAGAAACCGCCTGAGTGCTGGTGTGTATTTTAAGCTTCGATGCACTTTGAAGTGGGGCAAGTAGTTTTTGTAGAAATACGTCGGGACGTTCCTCGCCCTCAACAGCTCCAAAAATCGTGCGTCGCCGCCCAGTATGGGACGTTGTTCAATAAGTGCAATGTGCCATCCTTTTTCAAGGGCGTGATGAGCGGCACTTAGCCCGGTGATCCCACCTCCCACGATAACTAAATCAACATTGAATGTTGAGCTTGCAACATCTTCATCCCATGCGCCGTTTATATCTGTTCCTTGTGAAAAATCATATTCAAGGGAGCGATTGAATTTCTTAAATATGGAGCGGGCAAGGTTTTTCAGATGAGTTTTTTGTCGTTCAATTTTAGCAATTTTCCCATCAAAAGAGATGTACTCCTGTCCATTTTGGACAAGGGTACGGTTCAAGGGCAGGGGAACTGATGGCGTGGATTTTAACGCGATGAGGGGATATAGATTTGGGCTTAGGGCGATGGCTTCGTCAAATGCATCCCCCATAGTATCAACACCGGAACCTAAAATAGCCGACAGAACAGTGTCACCCTTAAATCCTGTGAATTTCCGACCATCCAGATGGAAATGCATTTGTTTTCCACGGTCAATCAACTGGCCGCTAAACAGTGCGTCTTGATCATAGGGTAGGCGATGGGAGGGAGAGCGTTTCATATATTCTCCTCACCATGTAGTGAAGAAAAATCGACAATATTAGCCATTTGGCGTTTTGAACTTCCAAGTCTAAGCTCAAAATATCTAGCTTCAAGTGCACTGGACCTGTCTGCAATTAGTCTTGCCAATGCGGGTGCGAAAAAAATACCCGTGTGGCCAAATCCTGCAATTCCCCATATGGAAGATCGACCAATTTTACCCGCTAAAGGTGCGCCGTCACGCATGACCAACGCGGGGAACGTTGCACGGCCAGCCCGTCGGATACTGTGTTCACCCGGCAGGTTTTTGTGCAGAAGTCCGCCAAGCTTTTCCATGCGAATATGAGCCAGCACCTCCAAGGAGTTGTTTTGGCAGGTACGGGCAGAAAATCCAAATTCCGGGCTCAAAATCATCGCCTCAGTTAGATCCTCAACGGGTTCGGTGATGAGACTGGTCGTGTGGATTTTAGTGAATAGACGATCAATATCTGAATGTGTAGCTAAGGTCGAAATGGCATGCTCGTCCGCCAGAACCAAACGTTGAACATCCATCGATTGCGTTTGAGTATTGAGAGTCGCCGAGCCATCCCTATGGGAGATTATATCTAGATCCCGCGGGCTAAAAATTTCTACCCCCAGTGTATTAAGCCAGCTAAATAATGCGGGCCACAGGATTTT
>JAJRRG010000080.1 GCA_024279675.1 Alphaproteobacteria bacterium | reverse complement strand
CAAACGCTTCGCTTATTCCGACGCGCGTTTCCGCCAGGCTATGTCAGTTGCGATCAATCGTGGTGAACTGAACGAACAATTGTTCCTTGGTCTGGCAACGATTGAGCAAGCCATGCCAGCGGGTGTTCCCTATGCGACAGCCCAAGATCGTTTGTTTATGACAGCCTTTGATCAGGATCTGGCCAACTCATTGCTTGATGAGATGGGGATGACTGAGCGAGATAGCGACGGTTTCCGGATGTCTCCCGATGGGGAAGAGTTCCAGATCTTTTGGGAGTATTCGTTGCAGTTTACCCGCTCGCCAGAATTTCCTTTGTTGATCGCAGATTACTGGCGTGCCGTTGGCATCGATGTGCTGCTCAAGGAAGTTCCCACCGAACTTCTGCGCCAGAAGGAAGATCTCAATGAGTTGGAAGTTCCAATGGAATGGGATCTGCCGTTTGAGTGGAACATCATTTCGCAACCAGAACTGTATTCAGTTCCTTGGGGAACAACAGCCATAACTGGCGCACCTTGGGCTCAATATTGGGACACCGATGGCGCAGAAGGCGAACAGCCCCCCGCGTGGGCTGAAGAGCTGAAAGTTGCAACTGAAAACTTCACCAAATCTGAACAAGGCTCCGCTGATTATCTTAAATGGGGCGCTGAGATGGTACGCTTAAATCTGGAGAATATGGTGATTATCGGCACCGTTGGTTCCGTTCCTCAGATTAACGTAGTTCATAACTCCCTGAGCAACGTCCCCGATTGGAACCTGAACGCCTATCGTGCTGGTTTTGCCTATGCCTATCAGAGTGATCAATGGACTTTTAACTAAGTCGATTTGTTACCGAATACGGCGTCGCGGGAATTTCTGATTTCCTGCGACGTCAAAGCTTCAGACTAGCTGTGAATGTTTTTAGAATAATTTTGAATATGAAAAGGGGAGGGTTTCATGCTGAAAAGATTTTTGTCACGTTTGGCCGTGTCACTTGGGATGCTGGTTGCGGTATCTCTGGTAGCGTTTATCATTGTTCAGCTTCCCCCTGGTGATTTTGCTGATTCATTTGCCGCCGACAAAATTTCTTCCGGTGAAACTTTTACCAAAGAAGAAATGGAAGCGGTTCGGGAGCGGTTTGGTTTGAACAAGCCGCTGGTTGTTCAGTATTTTGATTGGGTATCTGGCTTCCCATCAGGAAATTTTGGCTATTCATGGGGCTATAAACGTCCGGTGGTTGAGGTGATTTCTGAACGCCTTCCCATGACTATACTCATTGCATTTTCGACCTTGATATTTACATACTTGTTGGCAATCCCCTTGGGCATTTATTCGGCCCTCAGACAATATTCCACAACGGATTTCTCGTTGACAATTTTAGGCTATGTCGGTCTGGCGACCCCAAACTTCCTGCTAGCGCTGGTCTTGATGTATTTTGCCAATGCCTGGTTTGGCATAAGTGTGGGGGGGTTATTTTCGCTGGAGTTTCAGGATGCCCCGTGGTCATGGGCCAGACTTGTCGATTTGCTCGCTCACCTTTGGGTGCCGGTGATTGTTCTTGGAACTGCCGGTATGGCCTTTCAATTGCGCATCATGCGCGCCACGTTGCTTGAAGAACTTAATAAAATGTATGTAACCGCAGCGCGGGCCACAGGCCTCTCCGAATTTAAGTTGATTATGAAATATCCGGTTCGTTTGGCGCTTAATCCGATTGTATCGACACTTGGCTGGGAGTTGACGACGGTGATTTCCGGTGCGCCAATTATTGGTTTGGTACTTTCTTTGCCTGACACAGGCCCAATGTTTATCAACGCGCTGGCCTCGCAGGATATGTTTTTGGCTGGCACCATGTTGTTGATTTATACGGTTTTGGTGATGATCGGTTCGATCATTTCCGATGTGTTGCTGATGCTCATTGACCCGCGCGTAAAAATGGGAGTGGCGTAAATGGCTGAAGCGGTTTCAACAAACAACAAGAAAAACCAAAAGCCAGTTTTACGGCTGGATCTGGCAACATCGCGTCAACTGATGTGGTACAAATTTCGCAAACATAAGTTGGCGATGGTTGGCACCGCCATCATCATGGCATTTATCGTGATGTCACTTATCCCCGAGTTTTTGTCGACGACCCAGCCGCAGGCGCGCGATTCCGCCTATAGTTCTGGCCCGCCCATGGGCATTCATATTTTCGATCAAAACTGGGTGCCCCACACCCCGTTTGTTTATGCAATGACCACAAAACGCGATCCGGTAACTTTGCGCCGCATTGCAAGCGTGGACTTTGAAACGCGTGTCCCCTTACATTTTTTCATCAAGGGCGAGCCCTATAAGCTTTTTGGATTTATCCCGGCAGACATTCATTTGATGGGTAACCCGGATACCAAAATTCACTTCTTTGGTACCGACAAACTGGGGCGCGATATTTATTCGCGCACCATTTATGCGACACGGGTTTCCATGTCTATTGGGGTGGTTGGTGTGTTGGCAACCTTCTTTATTGGTTTGGCTGTCGGCGGGCTTGCCGGCTTTAAAGGGGGAATGACTGACGCTGTAATCATGCGGGTCATCGAATTCATCCGTTCTATCCCCAGTCTGCCCTTATGGCTGGCTTTGGCGGCGGCATTACCGCGTGATTGGTCCGCCCTGCAGGTCTATGTGGTGGTGACGTTGATTTTGGCGGCCATCGGTTGGACAACTCTGGCCCGGCGGGTACGCTCCAAACTTCTGACACTGCGCAATGAAGACTATGTTCAAGCGGCCCGGCTTGCGGGGTGTTCGGATTATCGTCTGGTGACCAAGCATATGTTGCCAGCATTCATGAGCTATCTCATCGTCGATTTGACGGTTGCATTCCCCTACATTTTGTTAGCTGAAACAACCCTGAGCTTCTTAGGTCTTGGTATGCGTGAACCTATGGTGAGTTGGGGCGTCCTGTTGTTCTCGTCGCAAAACGTAACGGCCATTGCCCATACGCCTTGGTTGCTTATTCCGGGCGTATTTATATTGGTCATTGTTATTGCGTTCAATTTCTTTGGCGATGGATTGCGTGATGCCGCTGATCCATTTTCCAAGTAGGGGGGCGTCATGACGCAAGCCAAATCAGAACACCCAATTTTAAAAATTGAGAACCTGTCAATCTCGCTTGATGCAGGGGCTGCATCCTTACCAATTGTTGATGATGTGAGTTTTGAGATTAGTCCGGGACGCGTGTTTGCGCTGGTGGGGGAAAGTGGGTCAGGAAAAACTATAATTTCCCTTTCCATCCTACGTTTGTTGGGCAAGGGCGTTAAAATTAGCGGTGGCAAGATTTTGTTCAAACGGGGGGATGCAGCCCAAGTCGACATCGCAACACTCAACCCTAAGGGCAAGGATATTCAAGCTTTACGTGCAGCTCAGATTGCCATGATTTTTCAAGAGCCCATGAGTTCCTTTTCCCCGGTTCATACCATTGGCAATCAGGTGGAAGAAGTTATCCGTTTGCATATGGATTTGAATAAAAAACAGATCAGAGCCCGGGCAATTGAGATGCTGGATAAAGTGGGTATTACCTCCCCTGAGCGAGCAATCGACCAATACCCCTTTGAATTTTCTGGCGGCATGCGACAGCGTGCCATGATCGCTCGGGCTCTGGCCTGTAACCCCGCCTTGTTGATCGCCGATGAACCCACAACAGCATTGGATGTGACTATTCAGGCCCAAATTCTTAATTTGATGAAGGGTTTGCAAAGCGAGTTGAATATGGCCAACCTATTCGTCTCTCACAATATCGGCGTTATCGCCCAAATTGCCGACGATGTTGCGATCATGTATATGGGAAAAATCGTTGAAAAGGGGCCTATTCGCTCCATAT
>JAJRRG010000079.1 GCA_024279675.1 Alphaproteobacteria bacterium | reverse complement strand
GATCGGCGGGTCAGTGGGTGTGGCCTTGTTCGGCACTATGTTTACAACGAGTCTTGCCAGTAAATTGCCTGCCGAACATGTGGAAATACGTTCCCTCAGCGCTCAAACGATCTCAAATCTTCCAGAAGATTTCCAAAGGATGATTATGGTTGGCATTACAGATTCCTTACACCCCATATTCCTTGTGGCTGGAATTTTGGCCGTTTTTGCCTTTTTGCTTAGTCTGCTGTTGGAGGAAGTTCCATTACAGGGCAAAAATGAGAGCGCCGGTGCCGCCTGAATCAGCGTCAGATAAGCCGCTTGCCGTAGCGGGGTTTTCCCGCTAGGTTTTTATTGGATGTAAAATTTAACTCAAGGGGACCGCTCGTGACATTTTGCTATTTTCGACATCATCGCCAGCGTGGCCCTGTCTTGGCCCTGCACATTGTGTTGTGGGGCTGACCTTATTTGGGTTTGGACATATAATCTTTCTTAAAATATGCCTTCCTTTCTGGTCTGCCCGTTAAATTGGCATTGGTGCCTAAGCACCTCAGATGCGATATGCATTTTTGATGCGAATGCGCCTTGGACTAGAGAAAATTATCATGAGTATTATCAGCTTAAAAAATGTTGGCGTTATTGCCACTGATCCGCTTTTTCAAAATCTTAACTTCACGCTTGGTTCTGGGGACCGGGTAGGTCTGATTGCCGGGAACGGTGGGGGTAAAACCACACTGCTTAATTGTATCGCCGGGCTGGATGAGCCGGGGAGTGGCGAAATTGTACGATCACGGGGCTTGCAAATCGGTATGGTCAATCAGGGGGTGCCAACTCATTTGTTGGACTTCACCCTGGTTGAAGCCGTCTGCGATGCCTTGCCGGAGGAAATCCGTGACACGGATGGATGGCGGGCCGAGGTTGCGCTGGATAGTTTTGACACGGAACAAGATTTGCGCCAGCGCCCGGTGCGCGCCCTGAGCGGGGGGTGGCAACGTTTGATGTTGATTGCCCGGGCGTGGGTGAATGACCCAGATCTACTGTTGCTGGATGAGCCAACCAACCATCTGGACTTGAGCAAGATCTTACAACTTGAGAACTGGCTTAGCGAAACAGCCCGCACGACCCCTGTTATCATTGCCAGCCATGATCGGGATTTTTTGGACGCGACGACAAACCGCACATTATTTTTGCGACCTGAGAAATCCATGTACTTCCCACTGCCCTTTTCAAAAGCGCGGGCAGCCTTGTCCGAGGATGATGCGGCCATGGGGCGCAAGCATGTCAACGATTTGAAACGCGCGAAAAAACTGCGTCAAAATGCGGCAAAGCTTTCAAATATTGGCATTAATTCAGGTTCGGACCTTCTGACCATAAAGGCAAAGCAACTCAAGGAGCGGGCGGCAAAAATTGAGGGTCAAGCCACGGCGGCCCATGTGGAGCGGAGCGGAGAAATTCGACTGACCAACAGCGGCACCCATGCAAAAGTTCTGATGGGCATTGAAAATCTGGATGTGACGACGCCGAATGGCGATGTTTTGTTTAACATCGGAAAAGTGCATATTTTTCAAGGGGATCGCATTGTTGTTCTTGGGGCCAACGGCACAGGAAAAACCCAACTTATTAAGAAATTACATCAGGCCATTGCCAGCCCGGATAGTGTGAAGGAGATTAAAGTTACCCCATCACTGGTGCTTGGTTATCTCGATCAGGATTTGAGTCAATTCGATCTGAGCGATACCCCGGCGGAGCTGGTATCACGCTATCATTCTGGGGATGCGCAATCCCGGTCAATGCTGGCGTCTGCAGGGTTTGCGCTCGAAAAACAATCGCGCCCCATTTCCGAGTTGAGTTTTGGCCAACGCACACGGCTGGGCCTTTTGGTACTGCGTTTGATTGAACCCAATTTCTACCTTCTGGATGAGCCGACAAATCATGTGGATATTCCAGCCCAAGAACGTTTGGAGACAGAAATCTTGGACCATCAGGCAACTGTTATTCTGATTTCCCACGATCGGCGATTGGTGCGCAATATTGGAACACGGTATTTGCAAATTGTGCGCAAAAGGCTGGTGGAGGTGGAGGGGCCTGAGGCGTTTTTTGCCGAGATGGGGGCACAATCTGGATAATTGGCTCAAAACTCACTAAGTGTCAGCTTAACACGACTTAGTGTCAAAAATACTTGACATCAAGTCGTGTAATGCATACATGTGCCTTTAGACGATCGAGATTGCCTCGCACGACTGAAGGAGAACAAAAATGACAGATAGAAAAACGGCCATTGTGGCGGGGATATTATTTATTGTTGCGACAGCCATGGGGATTGGTGCTGTTGGGATGTTGGGGCCGCTCATAGGCGACACTGACTATCTTGTTGTCATGTCTGAAAATTCTGGTGCCGTTCGCATTTCTCTGTTTCTTGATTTGATTATGGCCAGCGCAGTTGTCGCTATTGGCGTGGTGTTGTTCCCAATCCTTAAACAGAAAAATGAAACGCTGGCCGTTGGCTATCTTGTAGCGCGCACCATAGAGGGGCTGTTTCTCGCATTGGCGGGTGTGACTTGGTTGGTGTTGGCCAATATTGGGCAGGAATTTGTGCAAGCGGGCCAACCAGAGGCAAGCTATTTTCAAACGCTTGGCACTCTCTGGCTAAATGCGGGTACTGTTGTATTTACCATGGGTGCTGAGATCACCTTTGGCATCACAGCGCTCATGTTGAATTATGTGTTGTTCCGAGCTCATTTGGTTCCACGTTTTATTACCATTTGGGGCTTTGCTGGCGGATTTTTGCTCTTTGTACTTGGGTGCCTTAAAATCTTGGGCATACCCGTCTCAACCATCGAAATTGCCTTCACAGCGCCCATTGCCCTTAATGAAATGGTGTTGGCGGTGTGGCTGATCGCTAAAGGCTTTAACTCTGCTAAACAATTGAAATAACAACGTTTATTACGGAAAGAAAATGCATGTCCTACAATGAAAAAAATAACTATGTGGAGTTATTTAGCACCCTAGCGGTTTTTGGATATTACTTCCTGCATACCTCCCAATTGATTATGGAAGGGGCGTTTACCGGGGCAGATGCCAGCCGTTTGTTGGGGCAAAGTATCCTATGGCTTTTGGGTGCCTCTGTTGTTGTCCACGTAATTGCGCAAGTCGTGTTTGCAATTGGAATGGCTGTGATTACCAGGGACCACAATCCCAGTTATGTGATAGACGAACGTGATCAAATGATTGAACTTAAAGGCATGCGGGTGGGTTATTTTGTTTCGGGCGGCGGGTTTGTCTGCTCAATGATTGCCCTAGCTATGGGGTATGATGTGGCTCTGGTGTTTTATTTCGTTGTCGCAGCGTTTGCGCTCGGTTCAATTGGCGATAATCTAACACGTATAATAATGTATCGCATGGGTGGTTGAGCATGGGGAAAAGCAATGTTCGCAACACTATTCGCCGCTTGCGTTTTGATCATGATGAAATGACGCAAAAGCAACTGGCGGAAATTGTTGGCGTGACGCGTCAGACCATCGTGGCCATAGAAAATGCTAAATATGCGCCTTCGCTGGAATTGGCTTTTTTGATTGCCTTGGCCTTTGATACGCCGTTGCAGGACGTGTTTTCCTACGAATTGTAAAAACTGATCCATGCAATAATAAGCGTCGTGTTATTTGCTGACCTCCTCAGCCAGCAAGTCAAAGACGATGCGGATGCGGCGCGAGGTGTTGAGCTCGCGGTGGGCGACAAGCCAAATGGGGAACATGATTGGATCAAGGCCGGGCAGGGCGCGGTCCACTAAGGGTTCTGCATCGCCAATTCTGCCGTCCATGACCCCAACTCCAGCCCCGTGTTTGACCAATTCCCACGCGACCAGCATGTTTTCGGCTAATATCGGAAAGTTTTTGTCGGTCAGGTTTAATCCAAGTCGATTGAGGGTGGTTATCATGGTGCTACCGGCATCAATGCTGACAAAATCTGCCTTTTGCAAATCATAGGGCGTGGCAAATGGGCCGGCTTGTTCAATATATGTCTTGGAGGCGTAAAGTCTGCCGGGTACCTCGGCGACCTTTTTGGCAATCAGGTCTGGTTCAGTAGGTCGGAAGTTCCTAATCGCAATATCCGCCTCGCGACGCCGAAGATCGCTGGGGGTATTTGTTGCTATAATTTCAATTTTTATGCGCGGTTCGAGGGCGCGCAATTTGGTAATAAATGGGGGAAGCATTATTGCCGCATAAATATCGCTGGCGGTGATACAAATTGTCCCTTCAATGGATTGGGACTGGCCCATGGCCGTTAGTGAGACGCGCTGCGCTGCAACGCCCATATCACGAACATGTTCCAGAAGTTCATAACCGCTTGGGGTGAGGGTTAACCCTCGCCCGGCGCGCTCAAACAGAACCACGTCCAGCTCTTGTTCCAATGCATCAACCTGTCGACCTAGCGTGGGCTGGGCCATGCCCAATGCACGCGATGCGGCGGACAATGAGCCTTCTTCTGCGGTCACCAAAAAGGCCCTTGCCCGATTCCAATCAAACTTAATTGCACGCCAATCCATGCGTTTATGCATACCAAAGTGTCGGTATTAGTCAATATTCATAATGATGGAGGTTGGGTAAACAGGGGGGCTTTTGAAATTTTAAGGACTTTAGATATGTTTGAAACCATTAAAACAAGAACACTTCTGTCAACATTATGGATCGTGTTGATGCTGAATATGATTTATATTGATATATTGACGCAAAATATTCCCGGTTCCCACGAGGACATGTTGGCTTTCGCCGGGGATACGCCCATTCCCCAGCTTATGATGATTGCCGCATTTGTGATTGAAATTCCAATCTTAATGGTTTTGTTTTCACGGGTTTTGAAGCGGAGTATCGGCCGTTGGGTCAACATCGGTGCCGCCATTTTGATGATTGCTTTTGTCGTTGGACCTGAAATTGGCAATCCTGCTGTAAATCCGCATTATTTGTTTATGGGTGCGGTTGAAGTGCTTTGCATGTTTGGCGTTATCTTTATCGCGTGGCGCTGGAAAGAAGATGGGCAATGATGATGAAAGCTGCAATTTACAACGATTACGGTCCGCCCGAAGTTGTACACATTGGGGAGGTGGTAAAACCTGTTCCCGCGCCCAATGAGGTGTTGATTAAGATAGTTGCCAGCACAATCAGTGCTGGCGACTGGCGGGCACGCTCGCTTGAAATGCCTACTGGTTTTGGGCTGATTGGGCGACTTATATTTGGGGTTTTTCGCCCACGCAATAAGGTTCTCGGATCAGAATTGTCTGGCATAGTTGAAGCGATTGGCAGCGATGTGACGCAATTTTCCATTGGGGATGCTGTGATCGGATATCCAGAGAATGGATGCCATGCCCAATTCCGGACTATGCCGGAAGATGGGGCGATTATTCGTAAGCCGGAAAGTCTGACGTTTGAGCAGGCGGCAGGTTTGTTTTTTGGTGGTATTACGGCTCTGGATTTCTTACTCAACTTTGGCAAAATCACATCCGGAGAAACAGTATTGATAAATGGCGCGTCAGGGGCGGTGGGGTCGGCCTGTGTGCAACTGGCCAAGCATTTCGGCGCCGAAGTCACCGGTGTGAGTAGCGCAAAAAATCATGATCTGGTGCGCTCGCTTGGGGCAGACTTTGTCATTGATTATGCCGATGAGGATTTTACCTTAGGCAACAAGACCTATGACATTGTTGTGGACTGTGTGGGCAATGCGCCCTGGGCCAAGAGTAAGCATGTGTTGAATGAAACCGGGCGTTTGTTATTGGTAGCGGGGAGTTTGGGTGATATGCTTAAAGCCTCTTTTGTCTCGAAAAAACACGGCAAAAAACTCGTATCAGGCGTATCAATGGGCAATCGGGATAAATTACTGGCCTTGATGGAAATCGTTGAATCAGGCGCCTTTAGACCGGTGATTGATCGGGTATTCTCTCTAGAAAACATTGTTGAAGCCCACGCCTATGTTGACCGGGGCCACAAATGCGGAAGCGTCGTTATCAATATCGCGCTTTAACTCCCCATCCTATTTATCCTCACTTAAATTTTGAAATCGGTCTGTGAAAGGACTTATTATGACACACACTATGCTTGAAAAATCCCCTGTAAAATACGCAAGAATTGCGGGGCTTCTATATTTAGTCATTGCGGTATTTGGCGCGTTTGCCATTGGCTATGTTCCCTCGGTAATTTACGCGGCGGGGGATGCGGCACAAACCGCTGAAAACCTGCTGGCCAATCAGGGCCTGTTCAACATGGGCGTGCTGGCCGATGTTGTGGTTCTTCAGGTGGAAATTATTCTGACGGTGATGCTTTACTGGTTGTTCAAACCCGTTAGCCCCACCCTCTCGATGATCGCGACGTTATCGCGGTTTGGCATGATTGTGGTGATGGGGATGAATATTCTTATCCATATCATGCCTACGCTCCTGTTAAGCGGATCTAATGTTTTGGCCGTCTTTGATACGGCGCAATTGCAAGCGACTGCTTTCATGTTCTTTGAAGCCCACGCGCTGGGTATATTCATCTGGCAATTGTTCTTTAGTTTGCATCTTCTTTTGGTTGGTTATCTTGTTGTAAAATCTGAATACTTCCCCAAGGTTTTGGGGTGGATGATGGGTGTGGGGTCCTTTGGGTACCTCATTCAAGCCCTTGCAGGGATTACGCAAACTGAAAACGGGCTGGTTTCAACCGCTGTCGTGGTTTTGCTTGTTTTGGTGACGCTTGGGGAGTTGGGTTTTGCTCTATGGCTGTTGATTAAAGGAATTAATGTGCAAAAGTTTACCGCTAGAACAAACCTTTAAGGTCGATTTTGCCAACCTGACAAAACGCTGACAATTGTGTAACAGTTGCGTCAGGGCCGGGGTGTTACAGCTGAAATAAGGTTTCATTTATAATGAGAAATTATTTTGGCAGTCCCGAAAAACATCGCAAAACTACAGGTTCGTGTTTGGGATTTGCCAACTCGGATCTATCACTGGGGACAATTGATTTTAGTTGCGGCGGCGTTGCTTCTAGGATTTTTTGGCCCTGAGTGGTGGCTGGATGCCCATGTGTATGTGGGTTATGCCATCATTGCCTTTATCGTGTTTCGTTTGATCTGGGGCGTGTGGGGGCCTGAATACAGCAGGTTTTCAAACTTTCTGTTTTCTCCCAAAGCTGTAATTGCTCATATTAAAAAACTTGTTTCGGGGCGTCCGTCGCACTTTTTGGGGCATAATCCCCTTGGTTCATTGATGGTGTTTGCGTTGATCCTCATTCTTGCACTGCTCTCAATCAGTGGACTAACAGTATTGGGTGGTGTGGAAAATCAGGGGCCGCTGGCAGGGTTTGCCAGTTTCAGTTTAGGGACGCTGGCCCGGATAGGGCATGAATTTTTAGCCTATTTGTTGGTGGGAATGATCGTTGCTCATATTTTTGGCGTTCTTTTTGAAAGCTACATGAGCAAGACCTCCCTCACGAGGGCGATGGTTGACGGCAGGAAACCGGTGACAGAAGACCAGCGACCGGCCACCTTGTATCCTGTCAGAAAGGAAGGGGGGATGATCATTGCTTTTGGCGTGATCTGTGTGATTGGCGCGGTTGGGGCACTGGCCAGTACGATGCCGGCGTCTGGATTAATTGCAATGCCGGTCAACGAAAGCTTTCAGTCGGAATGTGCTGATTGTCACCAAGTTTATCATCCAAGTCTTTTGCCGCGTGAATCCTGGGTTTCATTGATGGGAAACCTATCGGATCATTTTGGCGAGGATGCCAGTCTTGGCGCGGATACAACCAACGAGATTATGAGCTACTTGAGCAGATATGCGGCGCAAGCCTGGGATACGGAAGCCGCAAATTTCTTGTCTTTAGTGGATGAAAAACACCCGTTTCAAATTACGGCAACTCCGTTCTGGATTTCTAGGCATGCCAATATCCCGCAGGAAATATTTCGAACAAAACCCGTCAATTCCAAAGCAAATTGTTCAGCCTGTCACAAGGATGCCGCAGGTGGCATGTTCGCAGATCAAAATATTCAAATTGCCCACGGGCAGAATTAGATCATTAAAAGAAAGGTATGTTATGAAACACAAATTATTAATCGGAGTTATATTCCTGGCCCTGGCAAGTCCAGCGCAAGCGGGTCCTCGCGAGACAATAATGGAATTGCTTGCGGCTGAGGCACAAGTTGCAAATTCAAGTTATTCCGGGTTTTCTGCCGCCGCCGGTGAGGCGTTGTTTCTGGCGACTTTCACCACTGGAAAGCCGGAAACAACTTCGTGCACAACCTGCCACACCAATTCACCAAGTAATGTTGGTGAAACACGGGCGGGGAAACCAATTGATCCGATGGCCACATCTGTTACCCCGGATCGTTATACCGATCAGGCCAAAGTTGATAAATGGTTTCGCAGAAATTGCAATTCGGTACTTGGACGAGAATGCACAGCTCAAGAAAAAGGTGACTTTTTGACCTTCATGATCAATCAATAAAGGAGATTAGAATGAGAATTATATCAATATTATTCGCCGCCTTATTTTTTATGCCACTGGCCGCGTTAGCCGATGATGACAATGTTCCACCAATTACTCATCCACTGGTAAGTGCAGAGTGCGGGGCCTGTCACATGGCTTTTCAGCCAGCATTTTTACCGGCACAATCATGGGAGGCAATTATGGGCGACCTGAGTAATCATTTTGGCGAAGATGCCAGCCTTGATACAGACGCCATGGCTGAGATTGAAGCCTATCTTATGTTAAATGCCGAACAGGGAAGGCTGGTTAGTGCGGACAATCCACCGTTGCGTATTACCGAACTTCGTTGGTTCCGTCATGAGCATAATGACCGTGAAGTGGCCTGGTTGAAGGAAAACCGCAATGTTAAAACCATGGCGGATTGCGCCGCCTGTCACAGGGGAGCTGATAAGGGATATTTTGACGACGACTGATCAAAGTTTCGGCAGATAATAAAACATAAAGGCCCTCTGTTACGGAGGGTCTTTTTTTTGAAAAAATTGGATAACGATAACTTGGTGATAAAAAAAGGGGCCCGTGAGGGCCCCAGTTACACAAGGTTAAGAAATAGTTTTGTGGGATTTTTAGGCTGAATAGTATTGCTCGAACTCAACCGGGTGAGGGGTGTGCTCAAGGCGAATAACGTCTTCCATTTTTAATTCGATATATGCATCGATTTGATCATCATCGAAAACACCGCCAGCTTTCAAGAAGTCGCGATCGGCATCTAGAGCTTCGAGCGCTTCACGTAGGGAACCAGCAACAGTTGGGATTTCTTTTAGCTCTTCAGGGGGAAGATCATAAAGATCCTTATCCATCGCGTCGCCCGGATCAATCTTATTAGCGATGCCATCAAGGCCGGCCATCAACAAGCAAGAGAAGGCCAGGTAGGGGTTGGCCATTGGATCAGGGAACCTGACTTCGACCCGCTTACCATTGGGTGACTGTGCAAAGGGAATACGCACGGACGCGGAGCGGTTGCGGGCCGAGTAGGCCAGCAAAACCGGAGCTTCATAACCGGGCACCAGACGTTTATAGGAGTTGGTGGAGGGATTGGTGAAGGCGTTGATCGCTTTTGCATGCTTGATAATACCGCCAATGTAATACAGCGCATCCTTGGACAATCCGGCATATTCTTCGCCAGCAAACAAAGGTTTACCGTTTTTCCAGATGGACTGGTTGCAGTGCATGCCTGAGCCATTATCGCCAAAGACAGGTTTGGGCATAAAGGTGGCTGTTTTTCCATAAACATTGGCAACCTGTTGCACGACATATTTATAGATTTGAACTTGATCGGCTGATTCAATCATGGGTGCATATTTGATGCCCAATTCATGCTGAGCCGAGCCCACTTCATGGTGATGTTTTTCTGTGGTGACGCCCATATCGGCCATGACGGAAATCATTTCGGAGCGAATGTCCTGTGCACTATCAACCGGGGGCACGGGGAAGTAACCGCCTTTAATCGGGATATGGTGACCGGTGTTGCCCGCTTCATAGTCGGCATCTGAGTTGGTGCCCAATTCATAATGGTCAAGTTTAAAGCCAGTGTTATAGGGCTGGGTGGCGTATTTTACATCGTCGAACAGGAAGAATTCAGGTTCGGGGCCAAATACCACGGAATCGCCAGCGCCGGAGGATTGAAGATAGGCCTCAGCTTTTTTGGCTGTGGAGCGGGGGCAACGATTATAGGCCTGATAGGTGGCGGGTTCTAAAATGTCACAATTGATGGACATGGTTGCCTGACCAAAGAACGGGTCGATATAGGCGGATGCCGGGTCGGGCATCAACACCATGTCGCTTTCGTTAATGGCTTTCCAGCCAGCGATGGATGAGCCGTCAAACATAGCGCCTTCTTCAAACATGTCTTCGTCGACAATATTTGCATCAAGGGTGAGGTGTTGAAGTTTGCCCCGTGGGTCAGTAAATCGTAGGTCAACGAAACGGATGTCTTCGTCTTTGATTTGTTTTAGAATATCTTTTGCAGAACTCATTTATGTGTTCCCTTTTCTTCAAGTTGGTTATTGTTCAAGTTGTTGATTTAATTGGTGAGGGGGGTTGCTAATTATAGTTTTTGGCTAAATATCACTTGCGAAAAATTAGATGGCGTCGTTTCCACTTTCGCCAGTGCGGATTCGGATAGCTTGTTCAACCGGATAAACAAATATCTTGCCATCACCAATGCGACCCGTTTGTGCGGCGTTGCGGATGGCTTCAATGGCTTTTTCAGCCAATTCATCAGAACACACCACTTCGATTTTTACCTTTGGCAAAAAATCGACGACATATTCAGCACCACGATAAAGCTCGGTATGACCCTTTTGGCGCCCGAATCCCTTGGCTTCGGTCACCGTAATACCTTGAAGTCCTACATCCTGTAGCGCCTCTTTGACTTCATCAAGCTTGAATGGCTTGATAATCGCTTCGATTTTTTTCATATCTTGCTTCCTGTCATTATACTGAACAAACAGTATTTATCGCATGTAATGCAGAATTTGTGCCAGTTTCGCGTGATTGCAAATTTGCCCGGTAATCAAGCGTTTTGAGCGCTTGGTTGAACACGCGAAAAATATGAAAAACTACAAATTGCACAAAAAATAGGCAGAACGCGCAAATGATAGGCGCGAATACCCACGAGAATCTTGCCAGATTATGGGCGCAGTTTTAGGAAAGTTTTGCCCAGATGAATATTAGGCTTTGACTGGATGCTAAATACAAGCTACTTACGCGCGAAATTTGAATGCAATTGGTTTTGCATTTAAGCGGATATGGTGAAATTGGTAGACACGCAAGATTTAGGTTCTTGTGCCGAGAGGCGTGTGGGTTCAAGTCCCTCTATCCGCACCAATTATGGGGCCAGTCGAATTGGCTGGCCCTTTTTACTTTTGGCGAAGCGAATTTATTTTTGACCCGCCTTTAACAATCAAAGCAGGACGTAAAACCATGTCAGCGACTAAAACTCTGCAAGTTACCGAAACTCTTAATGAGGGTCTGAAACGCGAACTAAGCCTAAGTATCCCCGCGCAAGAGCTTAAGGGCCGACAGGATGCCAAGCTTGACGATTTGAAGGGTAAAGCCAACATCAAAGGTTTCCGCCCCGGTAAGGTTCCTCTGTCTCACCTGAAAAAGGTTTATGGTCAGTCGATCATGTCGGAAGTTTTGCAGGAAGCGATCAATACAAGTCTTGCCGACACACTGGCGGAGCGTAAAGAAAAGCCAGCCATGCAACCAAAGGTTGATATGAGCGAAGATCAGGGCGTACTGAACCGCGTCATGCGGGGTGAAGGCGATCTTGAGTTTACAGTTACCTATGAAGTGCTTCCCGAAGTGAAGTTGATGGACTTCAAAAAAATCACCGTTGAAAAGCCTGTTGTTCCCGTTAAAGAAGAAGAGGTGAGCGCAGAGCTGGATCGCCTCTATTCAGAACAACGCGAATATGAAACCAAAAAAGATGGTGCAAAAATCGCTAAGGGCGACCGCATTGGCATCAATTTTGTCGGCAAGATTGATGGGGAAACATTTGAAGGTGGCACGACAGAGCATGCGCACCTCGTTGTTGGCGCTGGCCAGTATATTCCGGGGTTTGAAGATCAACTTGTTGGGATGAAAAAAGAAGAAAAAGGTCAAGTTAAAGTAACTTTCCCCAAAGATTACACCAATGATGATTTGGCGGGCAAAGATGCGGTTTTTGATGTGGAAATATTGCACATTGATGGACCTGTTAAGGGCAAACTTGACGTAGAATTTGCTAAAAAGCTTGGTTTTGAGGATATTAAGGGCCTGACGGATATGGTTCGGACTCAAATGGAGGCCGCCCATGAGAATATGTCTTCACAGCGGGTAAAACGTTTGGTTTTGGATGCGCTGGATGATGGGCACAAGTTTGATTTGCCTGTGCAATTGGTGGACAATGAATTTGAAGCCATTTGGGTACGTGTCACTCAGGAACTAGAGCAAGCTGGTAAAACCTTTGATGATGAAGGAACGACCGAAGAGGAAGCGCGTGAACAGTATCGCACCATTTCAGAGCGCCGGGTTCGTTTGGGACTTGTTGTTGCCGAAGTTGGCAACGTCAACAAAATCGAAGTGACCGACGAAGAACATCAGCAAGCTTTGATTGCTGAAGTTAAACGGTTCCCCGGCCAAGAGCAGGAAGTTTATGACTATTACCTGAAGAATCAACAAGCTTTGGCTGGTTTGCGCGCGCCGGTGTTTGAAAATAAAGTTGTGACTTTTGTTTCCGAACTTGCCAAAACTACGGAAGTTGAAATGACCCGTGAAGCGCTGAACAAGCTGGTCAACGAAGAAGAAGAAGACGATAAATAATCGTTTTCTCTGAATTTTGAGAATTTTTGGGCTGCCGGAAACGGTGGCCCTTTTTGTTTGTTCATCTTGTCTGATTTGATAATCCGGTCTTGCAAATTGTGCGCATCTGTTTTTGATTATAGGGATGAGTGAACATGCATTTACAAATGGGCCAATGCGCTGGCGTTTGCCCAAACTGCAATCTGATGGCAACAAATATGATCGCGGACATTGCGTTGTTGTGTCTGGGGATGAGTTGCACACGGGCGCGGCGCGCTTGAGTGCCTATGCCGCGTTTCGGGCCGGGGCTGGCTTGGTGAGCATTGCCGGGGCACGTGATGCGTTGCTGGTGCATGCCAATCATGTGACATCCATTATGTTAGCTGAGGCGAATGATGCGGCTGAACTGGCTTCCTGGCTTAGCGATAAGCGCAAGAATGCAGTTGTTATCGGCCCGGCGGCGGGGGTGGGATTGGCGACACGCCAAAGGGTTCTGGCAACTCTGCAATCGGGGGCGGCCATTGTTCTGGATGCCGATGCGCTTACCTCATTTGCAGATGATCCTGAAATTTTATTCGCTGCCATTAAAGCGTTGCATAAGCGCGATGTGGTTTTGACGCCCCATGGGGGCGAGTTTTCCCGACTGTTTGATCTGGATGGGGAACAAAGTAAACTTGAGTTGGCTTTGCAGGCGGCTCAAATATCCGGGGCGTTTGTTGTTTATAAGGGCGCGAGTACAGTTATTGCATCGCCCGATGGGGTGGCGGTGATCAATTTCAATGCCCCGCCAAGTCTGGCTGTTGCGGGTACGGGGGGTGTGCTGGCGGGGCTGATCGGTGGGTTGTTGGCGCAGGGAATGACTGGGGCTGATGCGGCGGCGGCAGGTGTCTATATCCATGGGAAAGCGGCAAATTTGTTTGGCAAACCGGGGCTGATTGCCGAGGATTTGGTGGAGTTGTTGCCGGAAGCATTGGCGGAGGTTGGTGGTGGAGTATAGGGGATTTATTGATTGATAATTGCCCTGTCGCAAAACTTAAGGTTTCTGCAACGGCCAGATGTCAGCAATGCGGACTTTTCAGACCTTCACCCGATTACGGTTCGGGGTTGGTTTGGGCGGAAAACTGTCGTCGTGTTACATCAAGCGTTTGACGCGCAGGCCGCTAAGCAGACACTAGATTTCAGTTTTGCTCTGGTTTGGTAATTGGCGGCTTGGAGCCCTATTTCGTCACTTGTCTCTTGCCGCAAATGGAGCCGTGCGGCACCGAAGCACACGTCAATCGGTGGCCCCAACCGGTCATTCAGGGCAGCAACGATATCAATTGAATGTCACTGAAGCGAACTTGCTGGGCCTTCGCCAACTTGACCTATGCAGAGTAATTCTATCAACTTAAATTGGCAAAACTACCTGCAATGCAGTAATGGTATATTAAGAAGTAAACGGGATAGCCTTTGGCTCGAAAACCAAAAATATTTAAAAACGATTTTCTAGATGCTCTAATACGGAATGGTTATCTTCCAGAAGAGGTGCCTCCTATTGTGACTGCCAAATTCTTTGCTGACCATTGCAAATTAAATTACTCGCATTGGAATGCACAATTAAATGATCTGATAAGACTAAATACAGAATACGATATTTTTTCAGTACCGAGAGCCACTACAGGACGTAGGCTACTTTCCGTAGTAAATCCTGTCGCTCAACTAGGTCTATCTTTGATTATCTCGGAAAACAGAGTTGCCATAAAAAAGAAAATGGCTCGTTCATCTATTTCTCTTTATGAAATTGACGAAAATTTAGCCGCAGGAAAAGCGTTCAAAGGCTTAAATTTTAAAAAATGGCATGACCTCCAAGATGGGATTTCCTCAAAATATCAATATGCTGTGAAGGCGGATATTTCTCGCTTCTTTTATACCATCTATACCCATTCAATTCCTTGGGCTGTTTGGGGAAAAAACAGAGCGAAACAGGACTATCGTAAAGGGTGGTTTAAAGCTCATTGGAGCAACAAATTAGATATGGCGCTGCAAGCTTGCCAGTCACGGGAGACATTCGGGATTCCCGTTGGGCCGGATACATCACGAATAGTTTCTGAAATTTTGATGTCCGGCATTGAATGGGAGAACGGCTTTTCAAAAATTTTGGATTTCTCAAACGCTGTACGGTTAATCGATGATATTTATATCGGCAAAGACTCTAAAGATGATGCCAAAAAAACACTTGATGATTTAGAAGTCGCATTATGGAATTACAACCTTCAATTGAATGAAGAAAAAACCTCTATATCAGAAACTAAATTCGTATATGATGATTATTGGAAAAGAGATTTCGATGAATTTAAATTTCGAGGCGTCAGCAGAACTTCCGATAAGAAACAAATTAAACATATCGTAGATGCAGCGCTCTATCACTGTAAGAATGAAAAAACAGAGCTTCCAGCGATTTGGGCATGTCGCAGACTAATCAGTCTGTCTAAATCCGTTAATGATAAAATCTCGTTGATAGATGCCTTCTTCCGACTGGGTCGAGATTATCCATCTACGACAAAACACATTGCAGAGTTTCTCGTAAATAACCGACAACGTCTTTCTGGGCCTGAAATTGGAGATCGAGTTGAATACTGGATAAAGAATTTGATTTTTTTAAACTACGGGAACAAGAATGATTTAGAATTATCTTGGGTTCTCCTACTCGCTGGAATATATGGGATAAAATTGACCAGAGACGACTTTCCAGATTTTGATTACATTCCAGGCTCCGTTGTTTTTTCGATTATTGGTTTGTTACGGCAACATGGTCTATTAGATGTCCCACTCGGGTCTTGGGATTGGAAATCGCGCCTTAAAAAAAGTGGAATCTATGGGCCAGACTGGTTGCCACTTTATGAAGCGGTTCTGCGAAAATGGACAAAAGATACGAAGCTGATTGCACTCGTAAATTCCAGCCCATATTTTCAAAAGTTGCTGTCGGACAAAATCTCTTTTCTTGATGATGACATTTTGAAGGTTTCAAAAATTGATTTTAGAAGGAGAACATTCCGAATTTCTAAACAAAAAAAGGTAGTCATAGCGAATTGGAACAAAGAAGTAGCCAATTGGTTCGCAAAGGGTCCGTATGAACCTTGATTGACCAGCTTTTCAACGGGCGGTCAATGAAGGTCCGGAGCTGTAGTTCATTGGCTTCTTTACCTACGGCAGCTCGGGGCCGGAAATGGCGATAAGCACTATAAATTGAAGGTCCGAGAAGGGCTCTAAGCGGACATTCATACGCCGCTCCTTAAACAAAAAGTTGTCGCAATGCTTTTATCACACATTTCCGATTTAGCTCGGTTACCAACTAACCATGAGCTTCTCCAACCCATGGAAATGATAGGCATTGCTGTATTTGGGTGTTTGAGCCAGTTTTAGATTGGGCAGACGGTCAAACAGGGCCTTCATGCTTGCCTGCATTTCAAGTCGAGCCAGCGGCGCACCAATACAAAAATGAATGCCGGCGCCAAAGGTTGCGTTGGCAGAGATAGGGCGGAAGGGGTCAAAAATATGGGCCTTTTCAAACTGTTTTGGGTCACGATTGGCAGCCGCGAGCAATAGGCCGACCTCATCCCCTTGTTTGAGTTCAATATCTCCCTCCAGCGTCACATCCTCCAAGGCATAGCGGGTAAACATGTGCAGGGGTGCATCAAAACGAATGCATTCCTCAACCGTGGTTGCTGTTTGATCGTCGTCCGTAAACAGGGTTTTTGGCTCGTGATTGCTTTCAAGGATGGTTTTAACTGCATTTCCAGTCTGGTGGACGGTGGCTTCATGCCCGGCATTGAGCAGCAGGATGGTCGCTGAAATCAGTTCATCATCGTCCAGATGCTCGCCCTTGGCTTCCGTCGAGATCATGTGAGACAGCAAATCTTCGCCTAGGTTTTTGCGCCGTTTGGCAATCACTGCGCGCAGATAGTCGGAAAATTCACGGGCGGCATTGTTGGCAATATCTTCGTCCTTGCGCGTGCGGCCAAACATATACATGGCCACCATCTTGTGGGACCAATCAAGAAGTAGGGGGCCATCCTCATCTGGGATATCCAGCATTTGGGTGATGATTAAAATGGGAATAGGGGTAGCAAAGCTTTGCAGTAGATCCGTTTCACCCTTGTCTTCAAACCCGTCAATCAATTGGTGGGCCAGTTCTGTGACCTTGGGGCGCAATTGCTCCACCTGGCGCGATACAAAAGCTCGATTGACCAACAGGCGCAATCGCGTGTGAATGGGCGGTTCGACATTCAGCAAAGAATGCTTTTCAGCCAGATCAAAATCCTTGGTATGGGGTAGGGGTTCTGGCCAGCCGAGTTCTGCGCGAGAAACTTTATGCAAAATCTGGCGACCAAACCTTTTGTCACGTAACAGGGTGTTGACTTGCTTCCAGTCAGCAAAGACCCAATGGTTGTATTGTTGCCATTGCAGGGCGGGGGCCTCGGCATGCATTTTTGTGTATAGCGCGTATGGGTTTTGCACGAAGTCAATGTTTTGAGGATCACAGGAAAGCGTTCGGCGGGCGGTGTCGATCTTAAATGGCATCAGTTTTCTCATTCGTTAGGTATAAACATAAGAACTCCCCTTGAATGAGGGGAATCATTACATAAATAGTTTTTACCGCATATTAACCCGGTATCGTTTGGAATCATATAAACGCCCTAACTAGCAACTGATTCGCTTACCCCAGATGGAGAAACAACCATGCAAGACCCAATTGATACATATATGAACCTCGTGCCGATGGTGGTTGAGCAAACCAACCGGGGTGAACGTGCCTATGATATTTTCTCAAGACTGCTAAAGGAACGGATTATTTTCGTGACTGGCGTTGTGGAAGATAATATGGCTTCGCTTATTGTGGCGCAGCTGTTGTTTTTGGAATCCGACAATCCGAAAAAAGAAATCTCCATGTATATCAATTCCCCCGGTGGTGTTGTGACCGCCGGTCTTGGCATTTATGACACTATGCAGTTTATTCGCCCCGCGGTTGCAACCCTTTGTATCGGGCAAGCTGCATCGATGGGTTCATTGCTTTTGGCTGCCGGTGAAAAAGATATGCGCGGCGCGCTCCCCAATTCATCTGTGATGGTGCATCAACCCTCTGGTGGTTATCAGGGCCAGGCAACGGATATTCTTATTCATGCGGAACATACGAAAAACCTGAAGCGCCGTTTGAATGAAATCTATGTCAGCCATACGGGCCAAGACTATGACAAAATCGAAGGTGCGCTTGAACGGGATAATTTCATGACAGCAGAACAGGCCAAGGAATTTGGTTTGATTGACGTTATTCATGAGAAGCGCGCTGTTCCTACTGAGGAATAGATTGCTATCGACAATACAATTGTTGCCCTGAGATGTATAAAATTGTCGATATTAACGCCAATTGCACTCTCAGGGTTAACGTCCGCGCGATTGCATTGCATGTATGACTAAGCATGATTATGATTGCGTTTGCTTACACTTTTTTTAGGGCTCGGGGTTAGG
>JAJRRG010000078.1 GCA_024279675.1 Alphaproteobacteria bacterium | reverse complement strand
TTTTTCAAGGGCGGTACGAACTGACGCATCCATCTGTTCAGCACTTTGAGAGACATTGGCCTTCATGCCTTCTGCAGCTTTTACGATGCGTGTATTGATTGTTTCTTCAATGCGGGTTGCACTGGTTTCCAGATTTGCAACTGTTTGACCCATTGTTGTGTTGATGGTGTTTTCCACCTGTGCAGCACTACCTTCAAGTGCAGTTACAGCCTGACCCATGGTCGTGGTAATTGTACTCTCCATTTGCGCGGCACTGCCTTCCAAGGCGGAAACAGCTTGACCTATTGTCGAGTTGATTGACGTTTCAACCTGATTGGCATTGGTTTCAATGCTTGCAACGGCCTGACCCATGGTTGTGTTGATGGAGTTTTCAACACGTGATGCATTAGTTTCAAGGTCCGCGATGGTTTTACCCATTGTGGTGTGCAGGGTGTCGTTTAATGCACTTAAGCGATCTGCTGTAATATCTGCGCGCGCGGTTATCGCCTCGGGCAGGGTGCTTAGGCGCTCGTCAACCATATCAGTAATGGCGGTGCGCGCGGAGTTAACACCTGCTTCAATAAGGTCAGCGGTAAGGGCCGCTGATTGATTAACGGTTGCCGCGGCGGCTTCAACGCGGGCGTTAATACCACTTTCAGCATCAGAAATGCGGGCAACTGCATTTTCAATGCCGCGACCTAGGCTTTCATTAACTTGGGTGACTTTAACGCCAATCATTTCAGTTAGCTCGGTAGAGCGGGTATCCATGGCCTCGGTCACGTTGAGCAAGCTGGCATCAATTTTTTCACGGGCCTGAGCGCCATGCGTATCGATGGTTTGCGCCAATTCCTGAGTGCGGGTGCCAATGGAATTGGAAACTTCATTGGTAATCGCGTTCAGGGTGTCGGCAAGGTTTTGTGTGCGGTCGCTCATTACACCGGAAATCTCGGTGGTGTTTCCAGCCAAGGTTTCGGTGAGTTCAAGACGCTGGTTTTCCAACATCTGACCTAAGGTTTCATTGGCAATTTCAAAGCTTGCACTCAAGGTCTGGGAGCGATCAGCAATGGTTTCGGTAATCTGGTTGGCACGGCCTGAAATTGTTTCGGCCATTTCACGGGTACGTTGAGAAATTTGATCGTTAAAGTGACCGGTTTTTTCGTCCAAGGCCAATTCAAGAACATTGGCACGCGAAGAAAAACTGGTTGTGTAACTATCAAGGGCCGAGGTGAGTTTTTCGCCTTTGCCACCAATGACTTCATCAAAGGATTTGAGCCGTGTATCAAGGACGACCGCCACTTCTTCGATGCGGGCATCAAATGCGCCCAAGGTTTCTGCGCCCGCCCCAAGCAGGGTTTCGCGGGCTTGTTCGGTAGAGCTATCAATGGTCCCGGAAAATTCGAGGATTGTGGATTGCATCCGACTTTCAAGGGAATTGATCTGGGTTGAAACCATTTCGTCCATCTGCGAAGTCAGGCGGGTCATGGTGACTTCGGCTTCACCTGCGCGGCCGCTGATCTCGTTGGAAATCCTGAGGCCAATTGCATCAAGTGCGCCGCCAACCTCATGGCCGCGATCTCGCAGTTCAGAAAGGATTTTTCCACCACCATCACGCAGAACCGAGGAGATCGAGGCTGTGCGCTCATCAATAGATTCGTAAAGCGCGACAGCTCTTGTATCCAAGGCTTCGGTGATGCCGTTCATGCGCAAATCAATAACTGAAGCGAGTTCGTGGGTGCGTTCCTTAAAGGCGTTATTGATGTTGGTTGAGCGATCCTCAAGGGTAAGGTTTAAGCGACCGGCACTGTCATCAAGGGCACCAAGCAAATCCTTGGTTCTGTTGTCGACCAGTGAAATGAAGGATTCACTTTGATTGCCAAAGGCTTCTTGCAAATTGTCTGAGGCTTTTGACATGGAGGTGGTGAGTTCGCCACCGCGTTCTTCGATTGTGCCTGCGATGCGCTGGGCAATCATATCTAGATCAAAGACCAATCCAGAATGGCTTTCTGAGATGGCTTCGCGTACGCGTTCTGAATTGGAAATCACACTGTCACGTTGGCTCGCCAATTCCTGAATAAGACCACGCATGCGGCTTTCATTTTCAGAATAGGTTTTGTCGAGCACAGTCACTTCGTTGTGAATCATCACTTCGAGTTCGCCGGCGCGGGACAGGGCGCGTTCTAAACCATCAGCCAAGGCGGTAACCTCGCGCCGAACGGCTTGGCCAACTGTTGCCACTTTGTCGGCGGCGGTGGTTTCGGGGTCAGCCAGATGAGCTGCGGCCTGGGTCATGGAGCGTGTTGCATTGTGAAGCTCCTGGGCACGTCGGGAAAGAATCGCAACGGCAAAAAAGGCTAGAACCGGCAATAGTACGATGGCAAGAATACCGATAAAATCAATGGAAGTAACAATATTTCCAATTGCTGCACCTTCGCCCAATTGGCCACTTAAGCGTGCATAGGCGGCAAAACCGGTAATGGCGATCCAAACGATTGAGATAAGTGTTGCCACCCACATCGAGGTGTTAGAGGTTTTGGCGTTTGTTCCATAGAGCACGCGAGAGGGGGAAAACTTGTCATCGTTTGCCACATTGCTGGTTTTAGCCGCAATACGGTTGGCCGCGCGGCTTTGAGCCTTTGAAGCGGTTGGCGCTTTCACGTTGTTGTTTTTACCTGCACCCTTTTTGCCCGTTTTGGCATTGGTGTCGGGAGCGTCTTCTAAAAATGATTTGCTTAGCGCGTCTTCCACGGCGGAAAATGCCAATGAAGCAGGATCGTTTTTGATGGATGTTGGTTTCTTAGCCATACTCTTTACAACTCTTAAAACGTGATCGGCCCGATATGAGCTGACCTAATTGCCACTAAACGGTGACTCGGAGTCGTAAGTGTGGTCTGAATGTGACCATTTTTAATGCGTTCACGACAAAATCATGCGTGAAAACATTTACTACGAAACCTAGCACCGCCGCGCGCTGGTAACTCTTATTCTTATAGCAAGAAATGCCCTTTCTGAAAATTAAATTAAAAAAAGGTTAACAGGCAAAATGAGTATGGAACAAATTTTGCTCAAATTTACTTCAAATCCTAAGGAATCTGGGGATTAAGGAGATATTCACTTTGAACGCGCATGTTGTGTTTTATAAATAAATATTTGCATTGTATGATTTGGAGTGAATGAGAATGGCCGCGTCGGAAAAAACTTTAGAACAAAATATTGCGTCCCAAGTCTCGCCTAATTCACGCCCGATTGATCTTGTTCATTTGTCAAAACAGTCCCTTGGCGATCCGGGTCTTGAAGATGAAATCCTGCATATGTACGATCAGATGGTACTTAACCAAATGAGCCGTATTCGAGAATCCCTTGATGTTGATGATATTTTGTTTTGTCTACATGGCTTAAAGGGCGCTTCAGCGGGTGTTGGTGCAAATAATGTGGCCGCCCTTGCAAAAGCTGCCGAAGGCGAAATGCAGACCAATAAAGTTCTAAGCCATGAATGTCTGGCGGATTTACGCATGGGCGTTGAAGAGGTACGTTACTATATTGCTGAACTGTTAGGGGAGTAATTTCCCCTTCTATTTGATGTGCCCTTGTCAGGTTTTGAGCCAAGGTCTTGCCCATGTCCCTTTGGCTCGCTATATGCCTATTATAACAACTTATATTAGGCTTTTCTTAAATGACTAAAATCACCTTTATTGATCCCACGGGTAAAACCCATGAAACCGATGCCGAGAATGGTAGTTCGGTTATGGAAGCTGCCATCAAAAATTCAGTTCCTGGCATTGAAGCGGAATGCGGGGGGGCGTGCACGTGTGCGACCTGTCATGTTTACGTTGGTGATGAATGGCAGGAAAAAGTTGGCGCGCCCTCCGCCATGGAAGAAGATATGCTCGATTTTGCCTTTGAGGTAAAACCCAGTTCGCGCCTGTCCTGTCAAATCATCGTTGAGGATGAATTTGATGGATTGGTGGTCCAAGTCCCCGAAAAACAAGGCTAGGCCAAAACCGCTCACAAAACCGACTAAATAAATATTAATTCTGCTGTTCTTTGATTTGTCGCAAAGTTAGATAGTGAAAATTGTTGGAGTTTAGGTATGAAAATGAGGTCTGGAGCCTGGATGGGCGTTAGTATTGGTGTTGGTACGGCATTGGGTGTGGCATTTGGGCAAGTTGCTTATGGCGTCGCGTTTGGAGCTGCCATTGGCGCTGTTTTGGTTGGAATATCACGGCACAATGGTGCCTGATCTTTTACGGGTCTACATAGTAAAATAGATTGGTGTTTGGAGAATCGCATGAAATTTAATTCTGGTTTACCGGCTTGGGCTTGGATTCCTGTTGGTGCTGGCATTGGCATGGGTGCGGGTAGTGTCTTGGGCGCGGGTAGTGTCTTGGGCGCGGGTAGTGTCTTGGGCGGTGGGATCTTTCTGGTTGTGATGGGTGCCATTCTTGGAACTGCCGTGGGCGTATATTTGTATTCAAGGGCGAAAAAAAGTGAATTTGAGCAAAAAGACCAAAACAAAGATAGTTCAGAGAAATAATTATGAATAAATCACACATCACTACCGACGTTGTTGTCATTGGCGCCGGGCCGGTTGGTCTGTTTGCCGTATTTGAGTTGGGCCTGCTCGACCTTAAATGTCATTTGATTGACATACTGGATCGTCCCGGGGGGCAATGTGCGGAGCTTTATCCAGAAAAACCGATTTATGACATTCCTGGTTTTCCTGTGATTTCGGGGCAAGAGTTAACGGATAACCTTATGAAGCAAATTGCGCCATTTGGTGCTGAGTTTCATTATAACCGCATGATCAATAATGTTGAAAAATTGCCTGAGGGTGGTTTTAGGGTCACCGACGATGAGGGACAGGTTTATCTGTGTAAAATTGTCGTTGTTGCGGCGGGGGGGGGATCGTTTCAGCCCAAGCGGCCCCCGGTTACCGGCATTGAGGATTTTGAAGATAGTTCCGTATTCTATTCCGTTCGG
>JAJRRG010000077.1 GCA_024279675.1 Alphaproteobacteria bacterium | reverse complement strand
TTTGGTCGTTGTTGGGTCATTGGGGTATGGGGAGCCCGCCGAGCAGTAAATGATCTCGCGTGCGATTTTTTCAAACGATTGATAAAAATGGTTAGTTGATTTGATAATCAAAATATCTTTTTCCTCCGGGTGGATACCCATAACATCAAACATTGATCGATCAAAACACTGGGCCCGCGTCGTGTTCAGCACTACGTCAATCCCGCTAAAGCTGATATGAACCGCGTCACCAATGGGCACCAAGCTTTGGCCAAAAGCAATCTCTGCGTTAGGTACAATTTTTTTGACTTGCACGCGGGCATCAATCGGCTGACCTGTATGGGGGGCCGATTTTGCGCCAAAGCGAAGCGGAATTTCAGCACCCACGCCCGCCGCAATACAAATTTGCACAGCGATAGGATCCCAGATGCTGCCAAAGGCAACATTGGGGACATTCCTTTTCATAATTTGTTCGAGCAAAATGGTCGCATCCCCGCGGTTCCGCCCCCCGGATTGTCCCAAATATCTGCAATAACCACAGGCCCCGAAACACGACCAGTTGGAGAAAGCGCGTCATCGCAATCGATCAAAGATAACGCCAATGATATGGCTTCGTCAGGGGACGTCTGCGGTGCCATGAATGTTCCCCGCATGGAAAAAAGTTCCTCCCCCAGCTTTTGCGCCAGAGTTGCCGCTTTTTCACGTTTATTATCACTCACGACAATAATCTTTGTACCCATTTCAGGCACGTCGCCGGCCATAAATCCGTGGATAACTGAAATAGAAAGAATGTCGGGGTCATTTGTTTCAATGGCCCTAATTCTATCCACGAATCCCCGCATGGGTTCGCGCGATGTGGGAAAAATGTCAATCATTTTGCAATCAAAAACTTCCATGACGGGGTTTGTTTGCCCCATCAACTTGTCTTCGGCGATACGCCACAGGTTTTGTGCCTGCTCGACGAAATCCGTGTGGGGAAATTCCTTAAATGCCACAAAAAAATCGGCGGCTTCCAAACGTTTTTTTGTCAGATGAGAATGGGGGTCAAGCTCGGCGCATATTAAAATGTCTGGGCCTACAATGTCTCTAATTCGACTTAAGAAATCACCCTCCGGGTCGTCATAACCCGCCGCAACCATGGCCCCATGTAAGCCCAGCACGACCCCCTCAACCGGCATGGCCGCGCGCAATTGTGCAAGAATTTCATCTCGCAGCCTCTCATAGGTTTCTCTGTTTATAAGGCCCGCGGGGTCAGCCCAAGTCGCCGTTCCCTCCACCAGTTCCCAATTTCTTGCCTGCGCAATTTCCCTGCCCACCGTAAGAGGCGCTGAACAAAGGGTTGGCGTTTGAGGGTGCTGATTTGGCAAGGCATATAAAGAGGCTTTAAAGGCATTTAAATCCACACTAATGGGGGAGAATGTATTTGTCTCGGTCGCCAGTACCGCGGTGAAAATTTTCACTTTTAGTCTTTCTTTTTATCCGAGTTTTCTGCAGTAACGGGGTAGGGCATATAGCCGTTAAACCCGATAATTTTCCAGCGCCCTTCATGGCGACGACAATGATAAAGCGTTTGCCAGTTCATGATGTCATATTTGCCGTCAGCCCTAGAAATCCCCCCATCAAATTTCTTATGCACAAGCGCCATGTCTCCAACGATTTCAATGGTGCGCAAAGTGGTTGCTTCAAAAATTGCTGTACGTGGGTCTTCGCTAAATTTTTGGGTCTGAAAATCTTTGGCCTGGGCCAACCATGCATCACGATAGGCATCTAAAGTTGGGAAAGTCAGCCGCCAATCATCCGGGTCAGCACTGTGTTTTGCATCAATTCCTAAAACCCCCTCTTCGATAAAATCACCCGCAACCATATCCCAATCAGCGGCCAAAAATGCAGCAATATCCCGCTCAACCAACATGGTCCAAATGTCATGGCGATCCGCGTCGGATACTAGGAAAGGGTTCATAAAGACATCAGTCATTGTAAAATCCATGTGTTGAAAAAAAATTTCATTTTTGAGGAATAACACTAGAAAATTTCAACTTTATCTGCTCAATTGTCAACAAGTAAGAAAATTATTTACATCAAATATGGAGTTGCATGATGAGTGGCATTATACGTTACGGGGCAGATAAATCTGGTGCTGGGGGGCAAAATCTTCCGTTTGCCCGGGCTGTAGAGGCTGATGGGTGGTTGTATGTATCTGGTCAGGTTGCCATGAAGGATGGGGAGCTTGTTCCCGGTTCGGTCGTTGAACAGACCCATGTTACCATCAAAAACCTGTTGGCAATTTTAGAGGAAGCCGGATACGGACTTGAGCATATCGTACGGGTTGGTGTGTGGTTGGATGATCCGCGTGATTTTTGGTCCTTCAATGGGGTTTATAAGGAGTATTTTGGGGAGCATCCCCCTGCGCGCGCTTGTGTTCAATCACGGCTGATGATCGACGGGAAAGTTGAAATTGACTGCGTGTGTTACAAGGCTTCTTAACTGAGCGATACTGAGCGGTTTTTATGGATATTCTTGCAGCATTACAGGAGGAAGAAAGGGCGCTTTCGCGCTCTGAAAAACGCATTTCAGCGCTTATTTTTTCCGATATAGAATTTGCGGTAAACGCGTCGATTACTGATTTGGCAGAGAAGGCTGAGGTTTCTCCGCCCACGGTCACTCGGTTTTGTCGTCGTTTGGGGTGCCAAAGCTATTCAGAATTCAAAATTCGTCTGGCACAAACCACCTATGTGGGGTCTCGATATTTGCAGGCCGCAGCAAATATTCCTGTCGTTGAGGACGTCGTAAACGACATTATAACCCGCGCACAAAAAGCTTTGCATGCGTTGCATGAAACCACAGATATTAATCAACTTGAGAGTGCGGCCAAGAAAATCTGTAAGGCCAACATGGTCTATGCTTTTGGTTCAGGCGGTAACTCGTCTCAGGTTGCAAATGAAATTCAAAACCGCCTGTTTCGACTTGGTATTCGGGTGAATGCAAGCACCGACCATATCATGCAATTGATGATGGCCGCTGCTGCAAAACAGGATGATGTCATTATTGTTTCCTCGATTTCAGGGCGCAATAGCGAATTGATTAGGGCCCTTGAGGTCGCGCGCGATTATAAGGTTTTTAGCATTGCCCTTACCCGTGCGAACTCTCCGCTGGCCGATGTTGCGAGTGTGACCCTGCCAATCGATCTGCCCGAAGGGGTGAATATTTTGAAGCCGACCGCCGTTCGATATACATTTTTGGCGTTGGTGGACATCATTGCAACCCTTGTGGCGATCCATATTCAAAGCGATGCCACAGAAACCCTAAGGCGCATAAAGCATCAGGTGGTGGCCGACCGTGATGGTGACGATCGTGGAGCGCTGGGGGATTAGGTATGCACAAATTCCAGGGCCCTAGCTTAGAACAAAAAATATGGAGGAAAAAAGATGAGCAATTCAATAGCAATAGTAACAGGCATTGGCGGTGATATTGGTTTGGCAATTGCGCAACGTTTGCTTACGGCTGGGTACAACATATTTGGCGTAGATATTGATGAAATTGCCGCATCAAAAGCTATTGAGAGCCTTGATGTTTCCGATAGTCGGGCTAAAGCAATGCAATGTGATGTGACCTGTGAAGTGTCCGTCAAAGAGATGGCCGACAAAGCACGCCTATTTGGCGCGGTACAATTATTGGTCAACAATGCGGGCGCTGTTACGGCGGCATCTTTGCAATCAATGGATGTTGCAAGCTGGAAAAAAGATGTGGATTTGAACCTAACCAGTGCTTTCAATTGCTTCAAAGGGGTTGAGGATGATCTCAAAGCCAACAAGGGCAACTTGATAAATATCGCATCGGTCAATGGATTGGGGGCGTTTGGACACCCCGCCTATAGTTCTGCAAAAGCTGGGCTAATTCACTTTACAAAAATGGTGGCGGTTGAGTACGGAAAATTTGGCATTCGGGCCAATGCTGTTGCCCCCGGAACCGTGCGTACACAGGCATGGGAAGAGCGAGCCCAAAATGATCCGGAAATATTCAAACATGCTCAACGCTGGTATCCCTTGCAACGCTTGGCCAAGACAAGAGATGTAGCCAATGCTGTTGCATTCCTTGCTGGGCCAGAAGCCGATGCCATAAGCGGTATTTGCCTGCCAGTTGATTGCGGACTATTGGCGGGACAAACCGAACTTGCCGGCACGTTTTCCCAGTCGGATGATTACTAGGGTCAAGACCCTAATCACCTACATTTGCCCTATTGACCCTCTTATTTACTTTTGGAGCTTTCTAAATGCCTTTTTTCCCTTGTCGCCTTGATGTCCATTGGAAAAGTCTATCCCCCGATCATGGGCAGCTTGAGTTTGAGCTGTTTAATCTTGGTGAGCAGACTCTTGAAAAATTTCGTTTTGCTTATACCACGTTGACCCGGATTGAGGATGAGAGCAAATGCGAAAATGCGACTTTGCTGAGCCGATGCGCAAATTTGCATGAAATGGCACCCCCAACAGGTTTTGAACTGGCACCCGGAAAATCCTGGCGCTTTAGTGCAGGTGGGCTTACGCGCCCGGCCCGTCATAATACGGATGGGATCAGCTCAGCCTATATCATATTGGAAGATGGTGGGACGCACGATGTGGCCATTGGCCCGTTTTTGCCCCGCGATGGCAAGGTTAAAACCGCGCCTGTTCTAGTGCCAGAGGGTGAAATCACCGACCCCTGTTCTATCCTGCCTTGGCCACAGGATTTTGATGTTAGGGATTTTGCCCCTGCGCCGGCGGCAATTTATCCCAGCCCAAATAGTGATGCGCAAAGCCTCACGGCAATGGGCGAAGTTGGTGCTCTATATGCCCGGCTTTATCCCGGTATTCCGGCACCTCTTTCCCTGAGTAAATTAGATGATGGTGTGGCGGTGAGCTTTGTTGACGATTTACAATTGGGCGATGAGGCCTACAAAATCGAATTTGCAAATGATGAAATCATTATTGCGAGCGCAACAGTCGCCGGGAAAACCTATGCCCTGATTAGCCTGTTACAAATGCTTCATGGCAGCCATCAAGACCCGGAGAAGTTTCAATTTCCACAGGCGGGTAAAATTTCTGATGCCCCACGTTATCAATGGCGTGGTTGTCATTTAGACGTGTCACGGCAGGTCTATGACCTATCCGCTGTGGCTCGGTTTGTAGATATTTTAGCTTGGAACAAACTCAACATTTTGCATTGGCATCTAACCGATGATGAAGGGTGGCGATTGGAAATTAAAGCCTATCCTGAATTAACTGAAATTGGTGCCCGTCGCGGCCCGAATGAAAAAATGGCCGCGCAACTGGGCGGTGGCGCCATAAGTGTTGTGGGCCATTATACGCAACCGGAGATACGCGAACTGGTTGCCAATGCCCAACGGATCAATGTGGGCATTATGCCAGAGGTTGATATTCCCGGGCATTGCACAGCAGTGCTTGCGGCGTTACCGGATTTGATAGATGGGCAGGAAGCCCCTGATTCCTATTCGTCTGTTCAGGGGTACACCAATAATTCCATTAACCCCGCCTTGCCCCAGACCTATGAGTTTCTGGAAAATGTTTTCAAGGAAATCGCAGACCTGTTCCCCTTTCCCTATATTCACGTGGGGGGCGATGAGGTCGGCGAGGGGGCTTGGATGGCCTCTCCCCGTGCCAAGGAATTGATGCGCGAAGAAAGCATTTCCACAACTGCTCAGTTGCAGGCCTATTTGCTCGGACGCGTTCAAGTCATTTTGAGCGGGTTGGGCAAAAAAATGTCCGGCTGGGATGAGGTTTCCCATGGCGGGGGCGTGGACCCCAAGGACACGCTGTTGATGGCGTGGCAAAACGCAGAATTGGGGCCGGAATTGGCCAAACTTGGATATGACGTGGTGATGACACCCGGGCAAGCCTATTATCTGGACATGGCACAATCCGAGGAGTGGCAGGAGCCGGGGCTAAACTGGGCAACCCCGGCCGCGCCTCCAAAACTAACATATGAATTTGAAGCGGTTGGGGAATTTCCGGCCGAATTGGCCTCAAAATTAAAGGGTATTCAGGGGTGCATCTGGAGTGAGAATCTCGTCTCAACTGACATCTTTAATCACATGGTATTCCCGCGCCTCTCAGCAATTGCTGAGGCGGGCTGGACTAACAAGGAGCACAAAAATTGGCTTCGCTTCGCTGCCCTTTGTAAGCTTATGCCAAAATTATAGCAAAATTTTTTGGTAACAAACAGGGGGTTCAAAACAACAATTGTGAATGCAGGTTCAGTGGCAGCCCCATCTTCATGGGGTTGAAACAATTTCCAGTTCACTGATCAGGGCGGCCCATGAGGCCCCATGCATGTCGCGATCGACCACAGAACCTTGAATTTGCGGGCGAGGCAGAGAGAATGTAATCACGTTCAACGAGGGTAAATCAAAGCGTTTGATGCTCGTTTCTTCAACACCAAACGCGCCAGCGATTTGCCTTGTCGTCAGTTGAGCAACCAGCGTTGAATAGGCGCTTTGTGTACCACAAAACAAATCAATGGTTAGCCAAAAAGGGCCTGCGTTTTTACTTCTTATTTTTTGCACCATTTGGCTCAATTCAACCATAATTTATGACCTCAAGTGAAAACGCTTCCATGGGGTCCTCAAGTTGCAAAATATGATTGAGGCAAAACTCATATATTGCCCCCCGGTTGAGTTCTGCTGGGGAAAACGGAAAGGCAAAAGTTGGCTGTTCTTCGTGATCGTTCAATGGATGATGCAGTAAGTATGGGTTGAGCATTTTGCCGATTTCCTCGGCCAATTCTTGAGTATCAGCCGTGGCGATAGCCAGAACGCCCAATTCAACAATTTCATCTGAGTGGCGTGTTTCTAGCGCGCCAAAACTTGCGGATTGGCCAATGAGACGCAGTTGAATTGAAAAAGAACTGTCCGAACATCCAAGGCGATCTTTGACCTTGGCCGAGCACTTTTCCTGGATGTCATTTGCCCATTGTTGTGCGTTTTGCACGTAGCGCTTGTCCCGCAACAAAACCAATAATACAGATTGATAACCGGCAACTCGCGCGCCCTCTAGTTTTACGGTGTAAGGATTTGTTTTAACCCATTTTGAACCGGTCACGCGGACAGATTTTTCATCCAGCGCTTGATAGTTGGCATGGCTTACATCTAAATACCCGCCCGGTTCATAAAGAATATGTGGGTCAGAGTTTTCATACAACATGTGAGCGGAAACGGTGGGGGGCGTTGCTTGTGCCTTTTCAGCCATTGGGATGACGTTAAATCCAGTATCGTCAAACTCAATCATCACGACACCGGATTGAGGATTTGTCGCACAAAGGGCACCACATTCCCCAATTTTTGCCCCGTGCCAAGCGGCACCTTCATGGCACCCATACATTAACGGCATGGCCGCAATTATCGCCGTGTCGGTTGTGCGTCCAGCGATAATGATATCAGCGCCGGTATTTATTGCGGCAGTGATTTGCTCAGCGCCAGCAAGGGCAACTATATTGGTGCAATGGGCAAAAACGTGTCCCGAGATTTCAGGGGCGTTTGCCAGCGGCGTAATTCGACCCTTTGCAAAGGCCGCCGCGAGTTTTTCCGGGTCTTGCTGGCTGCGCAAAACGGCAATCTTGATGCTTTGGCCCAACTCATCAGCAATTTCACGGGTGATTTCCAGCATCCACTCAACCGTGCTGTTTGTCCCGCATGTACCTGCCGTGCCAATGACAAGGGGAATGTTGTTTTTTGCCCGCGCCTCCATCAAGCCCTTCCACTCAATCTTGGTGGAGCTACGCGAATATTTTGAAATTCCCTGCCCCAGATAGGCCGGACCAGAATCTGTCGACCCCCCATCAACGGCAATAATATGAGGCTTTGCTTCAAGTCCCTTTTGCAAGGCGGCCTTATCGTAATTTAGTCCCAACGCGCCGGATGGAACAAGAACTCGAATGCTTTTCATGGCCGCTTAATCCGTTACCCTTTGCGGCTTCTTGAGTATGCCGCGTAAAAACATCGGAGCGACAAAACCAATGATTGCAGCAATCCATAATCCAATCGAGATGGGTGAGGAAAACAAATATGTGTAATCGCCATCAGCAATTACCATCGCGCGGCGAAGAGCGTTTTCCATGTGACCACCCAGCAATATCCCCATGATAACTGGCACGGTAGGAATATCGAGTTTGCGCAAAACAAATCCCATCGCCCCAAAGCCAACCATCAGTAATAGATCAAAATAGCTAGATGAAAGCGAATAAATGCCAACAAAGGAAATCATTGTGATACCCGGCAATAATACCCATGCAGGTACCGAAAGAACTTTGACAAAGATTTTTACCATTGGCACATTCATCAACAGCAAAACCACATTTGCGATCAACAAAGAGGCAATCAGCCCCCACACAACTTCAGGCCGTTCGGTGAAAAGCGTCGGCCCCGGTGTGATATTCAAGGTCATCAAAAGGGCTAGAAGAACCGCAGTTGTGCCGGAGCCGGGCACCCCAAGAGTCAACATGGGAATAAGCGCGCCACCGGCGGCAGCGTTGTTTCCAGCTTAAGGGGCGGCAACGCCTTTTGGTACGCCCGTGCCAAACCCGCCTTTTTCCCCAGCGATAGATTTTTCGGTCATATACGCTAAAAAACTACCCAGAGAAGCACCCGCGCCGGGCAAAATGCCCGCGATAAACCCGACGACGCTGGAACGCAACATCGTCCATTTGGTCTCGGCAATATCACGCCAAGGTATGGTGACTTTGTTCAGCTTTACGCCAATGGAAGACCCCTTGCCATGGCTCTCAATGAAGAAGAAAACTTCAGCAATCGCAAACAGACCCACAATGGCCACTAGGAAATCAACCCCATCCATAAGGTGCATATTTCCGCCCGTAAGCCGAGGCAGACCAGAGCTATTGTCAACGCCAATCATGGCAATCCCTAAGCCAATACACGCAGCAATAGCGGCTTTTGCTTGGTTGTTTGAGGCCATGCCCCCAAGGGTACAAAACGCCAATAGATAAAGAGCGAAATATTCAGCCGGGCCAAACAAAAATGCGACCCGCGCCAGCATTGGTGCCAACAGCATCAGGCCGATGGTTGCAAACAATGCGCCAACGAATGAGGCAACACCGGACAACACCAATGCATCCCCGGCGCGCCCCTGTTTTGCCATGGGATAGCCATCCAAAGTAGTCATCAGAGCAGGTTCGTCGCCGGGGATGTTCAGCAATATTGAACTGATCCGCCCCCCATACATGGCCCCATAATATACCGAGGTCATCAGAACCAGAGCGGACGTTGCATCCAACCCGAGAGTGAAAGTTATGGGGATTAAAATAGCCACGCCGTTGGAGGGGCCAAGCCCGGGAAGCGCGCCAATTATGGTGCCTAAAAAACACCCGATTACGGCCAGCATGAGCGTGTAAGGGGACAGGGCAATTGAAAACCCCAGAGCAAGATTTGCAAAAATATCCATAATTCTACCCTATCCAACCTTTTGGAAAGCCTACTAAGCCCAATCCCAAAGCGAATTTGAAAAGCACAAACAACCCAACAGAAAGCCCAGTACCTGCCAGCATAGCATTGCGGGTTTGTGGCGAAATCTGATAACTCAGAATTGAAGCTGCGATGGCCGTCGGAATAATAAACCCAAGCGGCTTGAGTGCGTATGCGTATGCAATAAGAACGATTATTGCGATGGCCAGTGCGACAAATGTCTTGGCCGGGGGCCAGTCTGGATCCTCATCCGGTCGGATAATCAAAACCAGCGCCGACAAAGCCGCAACGAGCCCAATTAGGATGGGAAATGCTTTTGGCCCCACAGGATCAGACAAAAAACTTGTCTGAATTTGAGTGGCGCTTGCGATATATGCAAGCGCCACAAAAAGTGTGACCAGTCCAAAAAGACGGTCACTTTTCATTATTGGATAACTCCAATGTCTTTGGACAATTGGTTGATCTCAGCAATCAATCCATCAACATAGCTTTGGAAATCGCCACCAACTTTAGTGAACGGAGCCAGGCCATTAGCGGCCATCGCTTCTTTCCACTCTTCACTGTCAGCAACTTGTTGCAAACGATCAGCCCACATGTTGAAGGTGTCATCGCTTACCCCTTTGGGGATATAAAGCCCGCGCCAGTTAACAGCAACAACGTCAAATCCTTGCTCCTTGGCGGTTGGGATATCCTCAAATCCGGGAATACGATCATCGGTTAGAACGGCCAGAACCCGAATTTCACCAGCGGCAAGGAATCCTACAACTTCAGACATATCGCCGGTCATAACTTGAGTGAACCCGCCGATGGTCTGGGTAATCGCATCCGCACCACCGTCAAGACCAATATATTTCACCGCAGTAATGTCGGTGAAGCCAGCCCGTTGCAAAATCATAAGTGGTTTGAGATGATCAAAACCACCAACCGCAGATCCACCGGCAAATGTTATGGAGCCGGGATCCATTTTAATGGCATCAACCACATCCCCAAGGGATGTGAAGGGGCTATCTTTTGCCACAACAATGACGCCGGGATCGGCACCAATTGCGCCAACAAAGCGTACCTGATCCGCAGTCATGCCCGCATATGCGTTTTGGGCAAGGCGTGTGGATGTTGCAGAAGAGGCTGCAACAATAAGCTCAGCATCATCATTACGTTCTGTAACTACGTGGTTGAACGCCAGGCCGCCACCGGCTCCGGCCATATTGGTTACCTGAATTGGTTTATCTACAGCACCAATATCAAACATAATTTTCCCGATTTGACGACAGGTAAAATCCCAGCCCCCACCCGGATTTGCCGGGGCAATACATTCCGCCGCGGCCGCTGTTCCAACTGCACCAAGTGCCATCACGGCGCTCACAGCAATCACTTTCAAAAAGCGTGTTTTCATAGTTTCCTCCCATTTGACATACGAGTTTTTCCCGCACATG
>JAJRRG010000076.1 GCA_024279675.1 Alphaproteobacteria bacterium | reverse complement strand
GCAGGAAAAACTTGAAGCTCTTGAGGCACGGTTTGTCTTCCTTGAAGAGGGAATGGCCGCAAACCCTGAACCGGATGCTTATATCAAGTTGGCAAAAGAATATTCAGACCTGCAACCGATTATTGAACCCATTCGCGTTTACCAAGAGGTGATGGGCGGCATTATTGATGCCAACGAAATGCTCAACGGGGACGACAAGGAAATGGCCGAAATGGCGCGCCTTGAAATCGAGGAACTTGATGGGCAGCGCGAAACACTGGTGGAACAAATCCGGGTTTTGCTTTTGCCCAAGGACGCGGCTGACGATAAAAGTGTAATTGTTGAATTGCGCGCTGGTACCGGGGGTGATGAGGCGGCGCTTTTCGCGGGCGATTTGTTTCGCATGTACACGCGTTATGCGGAGCTTAACAAATGGAAAGTTTCTGTCATGGAACAGAGCGAAGGGGAAATGGGGGGCTATCGTGAAATCGTGATGTCCATCACAGGCGTTGGTGCCTACGCACGCATGAAATTTGAATCCGGGGTGCACCGGGTTCAGCGGGTTCCCAACACCGCAAGTCAGGGGCGCATACATACCTCGGCGGCTACGGTTGCTGTGTTGCCTGATGTGGAAGATGTGGATATTGAAATCCGACAAGAGGATTTGCGTATCGATACGATGCGAGCCTCAGGTGCCGGGGGCCAGCACGTGAACACGACCGATAGTGCGGTGCGGATTACCCATGAACCGAGTGGAATTGTGGTAATTGCTTCAGAAAAAAGCCAACACCAAAATCGGGCAACAGCGATGAAATTGCTGCGAGCAAAACTTTATGATGAACAAAAGTCAGCTCAGGATAAGGAACGGGCGGATTCGCGACGTGATCAGGTGGGATCCGGGGACAGGAGCGAGCGCATTCGCACCTATAATTTTCCGCAGGGGCGGGTAACGGATCACCGGATTAATCTCACGCTTTATAAGCTTGACCGGGTGATTGCTGGGGATGGGCTGGATGAAATGATTTCTGCGCTAATTACAGAAAATCAAGCGGCCCAGCTTGCCGCAATGGATGACTTATCCTGATCGAGCCGAGGCAAACAATTGGCCAAATTTGGCGCGATATGGCGCACCAGATTGAAGGTAAGAACGTTAGCTCAACGGCCAATTTGGATGCGCGAATATTGTTGGGGCATGTGCTTGGCCTTGATGATGTGCAATTGGTTTGCTCTGAACATGAATTTGTTTCTAAAGGTGATCTTGCAAAAATCGACGTCTTTTTAGCCCGAAGGTTGGCCCACGAGCCGGTAGCGCGTGTTGTGGGGATGAAGGAATTTTATGGCTTGGATTTTGCGCTTAATGAGGCAACACTTGTACCTCGCCCTGAAACCGAGATGTTAGTTGAAAGTGGGATTGAGTTTCTTAATGCTATTGAAAATCCAGAGTTTTTAGAATTGGGGGTCGGCACCGGGTGCATTACCATATCAATTCTGCGATATGCCAGTCAGGCTCAAGCCATTGGGACTGACCTATCCATGGGGGCACTTACCTGCGCGCGCAACAACGCACAAACCCATGGCGTCGCGGGGCGGGTCAATTTTTTACGGGGGTCTTGGTTTGAGCCAGTTGCGGATAAAAAATTTGATTTGGTTGTTTCAAATCCCCCCTATATCAAAGCGCAGGTGATTGGAAACTTGGATAAAAATGTTTACAAATATGACCCGGATTTAGCTCTCAATGGGGGTGAAGATGGATTGAATGCCTATCGAGTGATTGTTGGAAATGCAAAAAAATTTCTACGAGAAAACGGAAAATTATTACTTGAGATTGGGTTTGATCAGGGTGACGCTGTAAGCACACTTTGTCGGGATGCGGGTTTTGCGCATATTGAACTTACAAAAGATTTGGCAGGTCAGGCGCGCATGATATGCGCCTCGTAGGCGGGGTGAATAGTGGGGCGCAGGTTGAACGTTAATCATGCATGTGGATTGCTTAGATTTTGTCGAAGATTTTGCTTGGAAATGCGTTGCGAACAGGGTAATGAAAAGGGGCTAGAGGGAATGACGTTTTTTGTAACTGTCATTTGAGGGCTCTGGCTATCCGTTCATTTTAGATGTTTGACCCAAGGTCGATAATTGAGAAAAAATCTCAGCAAATGAAGCGAATATCATTAAGCTAAAAAATTCAAAACTGATGAAATAGAGTTTATGAGATCAAACCAGAAGAATAACCGATCCCGGGGTCGTGGCAATAATAGTAATAATAATAATCGTAATAAAAACGCCAATCCCCTTACCAGAAACTATGATAGCAATGGCCCTGACATTCGTGTGCGGGGGAGTGCTGCCCATGTTGCAGAGAAATACATGCAGTTGGCGCGAGATGCGAATTCTTCTGGTGATTCTGTTGCGGCGGAAAATTTTCTGCAGCATGCGGAACATTATTTCCGGATAATTTCAGCGGCCCAAGCCCAGCAGTTGGCGCAACAACAAGCCCAACAGGCAACACAGGAAGCTCAACAGGCGGCGCGTGCAGAACAACAAGCGCAACGTCAGCAAAATCACAATACCGAAACCAGTGGCGACACGGGTGCTGAACAGTCAGTAGATGATGGAAATATAGGTGCCACGGCAGAAGTTTCATCCCAGGATAATGCGCCGGTGCCGCAAAGCGAGCGCCCGCAAAAAGCGCAAAAGGATCGCGCGCCAAGGGAGCGTCGACCGCGTCGTCGCCCTGTTGCGGAAAAATCTGTTGCTGAAAAGCCTAGCACAGAGAAGCCTAGCATAGAGAACCCCGTTACTGATAAATCTGCGGATGCTGTTGGACATGATAATATTGAAACTAGCGAAACTCCAAGTGATCCGGCGGGCGCACCGCAACCTGATGTGAATGAATTACCTGCTTTTGTAACAGCTGAAGCAGATAACTCAGCCGCGGAGTAGGTTTCCTTGTTTAATGTTTTAAGTTTGGGGCTTTATCCTTAAAAAAATACTCCTATATCTATTAGGCAAGGACATGCCAACATTGGGTGTCTGATTGCACTAAAGCCTTCTTTAGGCGAGACCGTTCATGCCATTTTTTTGGGTGATGGGATCGCGCAAGATAATATAGGAGCTAATTATAATGGCTAACGAAAAATATACGGAACGCGCCACTGGTTTTATTCAAAGTGCGCAAACCTTTGCCCTCACCAATGGGCATCAGCAGTTTATTCCCCTGCATCTTCTGAAAGTCCTGATGGATGATGTGCAGGGCATGGCCTCGGGCTTGATTGAAAAAGCGGGCGGCGATGCACAGCTTGTACGTACTCAGGTTGAGGCCGAGCTTAAAAAAATACCGTCTGTTTCTGGCGCCGATGACAAGATTTATCTGAGTCGTGAAATGGCGAAGGTCAATGAACAGGCCGAAAAAATTGCCAAAAAGGCAGGTGATTCATATATCACGGTTGAGCGGCTTTTACTGGCTTTAACCCTGGAAAAAGATAGCGATGCGGGAAAAATCCTTGCCGCTGCCGGACTCACCTCAACCCGCCTTAATGAGGTGATCAATGAATTGCGCAAAGGGCGAACAGCTGACACTGCCAGCGCGGAAGAAAATTACGAGGCACTAAAAAAATATACAAGAGACCTGACCAAGGATGCGCGGGAAGGTAAACTTGACCCCGTCATCGGACGGGATGAGGAAATTCGTCGCACGATACAAGTGCTCTCGCGTCGCACCAAAAATAATCCAGTTTTAATTGGGGAACCCGGTGTTGGCAAAACAGCCATTGCCGAGGGCCTGGCCTTGCGTATTGTTAATGGGGATGTGCCTGAATCCCTGCGCAATAAGTCCTTATTGTCCCTTGATATGGGGGCGTTGATTGCGGGGGCCAAATATCGTGGTGAGTTTGAGGAACGTCTAAAATCGCTGCTCAATGAAGTGACCGACTCCAATGGGCAAATCATTTTGTTCATTGATGAAATGCATACGTTGGTTGGGGCGGGCAAAGGGGATGGGGCGATGGATGCCTCCAATCTTTTAAAGCCTGCTTTGGCGCGGGGTGAGCTTCACTGTGTGGGCGCAACGACGCTGGATGAATATAAAAAGCATGTGGAAAAAGATGCGGCTTTGGCGCGGCGGTTCCAGCCTGTTGTGGTTGCTGAATCAACGGTGGAAGATACAATTTCAATCCTGCGTGGGTTAAAAGAAAAATATGAATTACACCATGGAGTTCGTATTTCAGATAGTTCGCTTGTTGCGGCGGCAACGCTTTCCAACCGCTATATTTCCGATCGATTTTTGCCGGACAAAGCTATTGATTTAATGGATGAGGCTGCGGCACGGCTGCGCATGGCGGTTGATTCAAAGCCTGAAGAACTGGACGAGCTTGACCGCCGGATCATGCAATTGAAAATTGAACGTGAGGCGTTGAAAAAAGAAAAAGATGAGGCCTCAAAAAATCGGCTTGGTAAGCTTGAGGACGAATTGGCGTCTTTAGAAGACGAGTCCAACGCGCTGACCCAGCGTTGGAACCTTGAGAAGCAAAAATTGGCCGGTTCGACCAAGATCAAGGAAGAACTGGATGTGGCGCGCACCCAACTTGAAGCTGCCCAGCGAGATGGAGACCTGGCCCGTGCGGGGGAGATCGCCTATGGCATTATTCCAAAACTTGAAGCCCAGATTGCTGAGGTAGAAGCCCTTGACGGGGCGGATGCAGGCGATATGGGCACCAGTATGGTGGAGGAAGTTGTGACCGATGACCACGTGGCGCAAATTGTTTCGCGCTGGACGGGTATTCCAGTGGATAAAATGCTGGAGGGGGAACGTGAAAAGCTCCTTCGCATGGAAGAGGAACTGGGCAAACGCGTGATCGGGCAGGAGGAAGCGCTGGGCGCTGTGTCCAAGGCTGTTCGTCGAGCCCGCGCCGGGTTGCAAGACCCAAATCGTCCCATTGGTTCGTTCATATTTCTGGGCCCGACAGGTGTGGGCAAGACTGAGCTTACGAAAGCCTTAGCGCAGTTCCTGTTTGATGATGACAGTGCCATGGTACGTCTTGATATGTCCGAATTCATGGAAAAACATTCCGTCGCGCGTCTGATCGGAGCGCCTCCGGGGTATGTGGGCTATGATGAGGGCGGGGTGCTCACCGAAGCGGTGCGCCGTCGTCCCTATCAGGTGGTTTTGTTTGACGAAATCGAAAAAGCCCATCCGGATGTGTTTAACGTGCTTTTGCAGGTGCTTGATGATGGCCGTCTTACGGATGGGCAGGGGCGCACTGTGGATTTTCGCAATACGTTGATCATCATGACCTCCAATATTGGCTCTGACCATCTCGCGGAATTGAAAGACGGGGACAGTGTTGAGCAGGTTCGCGGCAAAGTAATGGATGCACTTAAAGCCTCGTTTCGGCCTGAATTCCTCAACCGCATTGATGAGACGCTTTTGTTCCATCGACTTGAGCGCCAGCATATGGGCGCGATTGTTGATATTCAATTTGCCGGGTTGCAAAAACTGCTCGGGGAACGTGATATTGAAATCTCGCTCAGTGACGCCGCGCGGGAATGGCTGGCGGATCAAGGGTATGATCCTGCCTACGGCGCGCGTCCCTTGAAGCGGGTTATCCAACGGACCGTGCAAGATGGTTTGGCTGAAATGGTGCTCTCTGGAACAGTTGGTGATGGCGATCATGTGAAAGTGGATGCCGGACCCGATGGTTTGACTCTTGAGGTTACTGAGTAATATTCCTCATTTATGCTATTTTTCTCCTCCCCCATTTTTTAGGTAGGGGAAATTATGTCGAGTGTTTTATTCTAAAGCGTGTCCCATAAAAAATGTGTAGCGGATTTGGGATAAACGACACGTGAAAACCAATAGATAAAACCGCGGGCAGAGAAATTGTGCGAGAGATTTTTTCGTTTCCCGATGGTCAACGGTTTCATTTTGTTGAGCCGGGGGGCAACGAATTGGCAGTGTGGTGTACGGACTAGCTGGGGTTCTGACCCTAGTTTGAGGCGAGAATGACCGGCGCTTGAGGTGCCGCGTCGCGTTGCATCAAATCTTGGATTTGGGTGACCGTATTGGCAAACACCGTCTGATCTCTGGCAGAGAGGGATTTTGCCCGCGGAAGTTGTACCGTTAGCGGATTTACCGGATTGCTGTTGATACGAATTTCAAAGTGCAAATGGGGCCCTGTTGATCGGCCGGTTGACCCGACATAACCAATAATTTGACCCTGACGAACCCGCACGCCCGGGGCCATTCCTGCAGCTATTCGGGTCATATGACCATATCTTGTACTATAGCCATTAACGTGGCGCAGTTCGACAAACCGCCCGTAGCCAGAAACCCATTGGGCGCGGACAACAACGGCATTGCCAGATGCGAAAATTGGGGTACCAGTTGAGGCTGCCAAGTCGACACCGGTATGAAGTTTACGCACCCTGGTGATGGGGTGAACGCGCATTCCATAGTTTCCTCGGATACGGCCACCGCCCTGCAGGGGACGACGAATGAGAAAACGTTTTCCGGTTTGCCCATTGGAATCGTAAAAATCGACCTCGCCGTCCTGGGCCTGAAAGCGGAAAAATTCACGCTTGTTGGAGCCAAGGGTCAATGCCACATAAAGCAACTCCTGAGCGCCATCTGCATCTGGCTCAGTTTGTAATATCTCAAAACTGTCGCCCGCTGAAATTCTGTTGTTCAGATTCAAATCATATGCATATAGGGATACAATCCGATCAATGGTTGGATTGTCCAGATCATATTTGCGGCCCGTCTCCCAAATTGAGCGATAGATGGAGGGT
>JAJRRG010000075.1 GCA_024279675.1 Alphaproteobacteria bacterium | reverse complement strand
TAATTCGCAAAAGTTTGATAGAACCCTTTAGGGAGTCAGAATGGCCTCTGCTGCCGAACAATTAGCCTCCAATCTGAGTTTCTCGACCTTTTCCAAGGCCAAGGAACTGCAAAAACGCATCCTGTTTACCCTGGGTGCGTTACTTGTTTATCGTCTTGGAACGTATATTCCTGTTCCCGGGGTTGACCCGGCGGTCTATGCGCAGACGTTTGAGCAAGCCCAGTCTGGTATTGCGGGAATGTTTAACATGTTCTCCGGCGGTGCTTTGCAGCGGATGGCGATTTTTGCATTAAACCTTATTCCCTATATTACCGCCTCTATTGTTTTGCAGGTGTTAACGACAGCTTCGCCTAAGCTTGAAGCCTTGAAAAAAGAAGGTGAATCCGGGCGGCGCAAGATCAACCAATATACCCGTTATCTGGCTGTTGTGTTTTGTGCGGTGCAGGGATATGGCATTGCCGTTGGGTTAGAGGCCAGCCAAGGGGTTGTGCTTAATCCAGGCTGGTTCTTTAGACTTTCAACTGTTGTAACCCTCGTTGGTGGCACGATGTTCCTGATGTGGTTGGGTGAGCAAATTACTCAACGTGGTGTTGGTAATGGTATTTCCCTGATCATTTTCGCAGGTATCGTTGCGACTTTGCCATCTTCGATTGCTCAAACACTTGAGCTTAGCCGCACTGGTGCTCTATCTAGTATCGCCGTTGTTGGTTTGCTTGTTCTGGCGGTTGTGGTGATTGCAGTGATTGTGTTCTTTGAACGGGCACAGCGACGTTTGCTTATTCAATATCCAAAACGACAAGTGGGGAACAAAATGTTCCAAGGGGACACCTCCCATTTGCCCCTTAAGCTGAATACTGCTGGTGTTATTCCCGTGATTTTTGCTTCGTCTCTTTTACTTATGCCCGCGACATTTACTTCGTTTGTGGCGCAAGGGGGAGGGGATGCTAACTGGCTTCAGGTTTTGGCGGCATTGCTTGGTCGTGGACAGCCTTTGTATTTGCTATTCTATGCGACGCTGATTGCTTTCTTTGCGTTCTTTTATACATCGATTGTTTTTAATCCGACCGAAACGGCGGATAATCTTAAAAAATCCGGCGGGTTTATTCCAGGAATTCGTCCGGGGGAACGTACGGCAAGTCATATCGATTACGTGCTTTCAAGGATTACGGTTATCGGGGCAGCATATCTAACTGTTGTTGCCTTGATCCCTGAGGTTTTGGTTTCCCAGCTTAATGTTTCTGCGTTCTTGGGCGGCACATCGATGTTGATTATGGTCACGGTGACCCTTGATACTATTGCGCAAATTCAGAGCCATTTGGTTGCCCAGCAATATGATGGTTTGGTTAAGCGGTCGCGTCTTGGTGGTAGAAGGAAGAAGCGATAATGCGGTTGATAATTATGGGCCCCCCGGGAGCCGGGAAGGGTACTCAGGCACAAATTCTGGTTGAGAAGTATTCTATTCCACAATTGTCCACTGGCGATATTTTGCGGGCGGCGATTGAGGCCAAGACACCCATGGGCTTGCAAGCCAAAGAGATTATGGCACGCGGGGATTTGGTTCCAGATGAGGTTGTTTGCGGCATTGTTTCCGAGCGCCTTGATGGGGATGATGCAAAAGGCGGGTTTGTCCTAGATGGATTTCCACGCACGATTGCACAGGCGGAAGAACTGGACGCAATGATGACTGAAAAGGGGATTGCCCTTGATGCGGTTATTTCCCTTGAAGTTGATGCGGATGCTCTTGTCGCGCGCATTAAAAAGCGTGCTGCAGAATCAGGTGGATCGCGGGCTGATGATAATGAAGAAGTTTTGCGCAACCGGCTTGATGTCTATGGGGAACTTACCGAACCGTTGATCGCATATTATGCAAAACAGGGTAATGTTAAGCATATTGATGGCATGGCCTCTATTGAAGATGTGACGGCGAGTATTGCTCAGGAACTAAATAAATAAATTATGGCCTTTCTTATGCTTGAAGTCTGTTGACTTCAATAAATTGAGTCCTTAGAACCGCGACAGTCTTATAGATTTTTTAAGGGCTGGATTCGGTTCCCTATCGTTTGGGTGGGGGTCGTGTACCGGTCCCTTGTTGTTGAATTGGTGAAATTGGAAGATTTTGCCGTGATTGAGGAGAGCATACGTGGCTCGTATTGCTGGTGTAAATATTCCTGTGAACAAGCGTGTGGTTATCGCGCTACAATATATTCATGGGATTGGCCCGAAGAATGCGATTGATATTTGCACTAAAGTAAATATCCCTAGCGAACGTCGGGTTAATGAACTTACAGATGCTGAAGTTATTCAGATCCGTGAATCCATTGACGGAAATCTTTTGGTAGAGGGTGACCTGCGTCGCTCTGTTGCTATGAACATTAAACGTTTGATGGACTTGGGTAATTATCGTGGACTGCGTCATCGTCGTGGTTTGCCCGTTCGTGGTCAACGTACACATACTAATGCACGCACACGCAAGGGCCCCGCGCGGGCGATTGCTGGTAAAAAGAAATAGGCAACCCGTTTCTGGGTGCTTTCGGTGGAGCCGCTTAGCGTATTGCTAGAGCGGCGATGAGATCGTAAATGAGGAATTAAATGGCTAAAAGTGAAACTACTCGCGTTCGTCGTCGTGAGCGCAAGAACATTACGAGCGGCGTAGCGCACGTAAACGCATCATTCAACAACACCATGATCACTATCACGGATGCACAGGG
>JAJRRG010000074.1 GCA_024279675.1 Alphaproteobacteria bacterium | reverse complement strand
TGGCTCCATGGGAACGGACACCCCCATATCCGCCCTCTCCGATCGACCCAAATTGCTCTACACCTATTTTAAGCAAAACTTTGCCCAAGTGACCAATCCGCCCATCGATCCCATTCGCGAAGAATCGGTGATGAGCCTTGTCTCCTTCATCGGGCCACGGCCCAATATTTTTGATCTTAAGGGGCTTTCAACGGTTAAACGTCTTGAGGTACGCCAGCCCATTCTAACCAATGGGGATTTGGATAAAATCCGCACCATTGGCGACATTGCCGACAATCAATTTTGCACCGCCACCTTGGACATCACCTATTTCGCCGAAAAGGGTGCTGCGGGCATGGATCAGGCCTTGAAGGAATTGTGTAAAGCGGCCGAAGCGCGGGTGCGTGAAGGACACAATATTATTATCCTTTCTGATCGCTTGGTACGGGCCGACCGGATTGCTGTGCCTGCCCTTTTGGCCACCGCCGCCGTGCACCATCATCTTATCCGTAAAGGTCTGCGCACGTCCGCAGGCCTTGTGGTGGAAACCGGCGAAGCACGTGAAGTGCATCAATTTGCAGTTCTGGCCGGATATGGAGCCGAGGCGATCAACCCCTATTTAGCTTTTGAAACCCTTGCCGCTATGCAAGCCGAAGGCAAACTCCCCCCCGAAGTGGATGAAAAAGAAGTCATTCACCGCTATATCAAATCCGTGGGCAAGGGGCTACTCAAAGTCATGTCCAAAATGGGCATCTCAACCTATCAATCCTATTGCGGCGCACAGATATTTGACGCGGTTGGCCTCTCTGAAAAATTCGTCAAACGTTTCTTCTTTGGTACCGCAACAACCATTGACGGTGTTTCGCTGGAACAGGTTGCAAAGGAAACCCAACGCCGTCACCGTTGGGCCTTTGGGGGAAAAATGTCCATGCGTCGTTCCCTTGAAGTGGGGGGGGAATATGCCCTTCGCGCTCGGGGAGAAGCTCACGCGTGGAACTCCAAGTCCGTCACCCATTTACAACATGCGGTCCGCGGCAATTCCCAAAAAGACTATGATGCATTTGCAAAAACCATCAATTCCAATGACGACACACTGCTTAATATCCGATCCCTGTTCCGCATAAAAACCGCCAAAGAATTGGGGCGCAAATCCATCGATATTGATAGCGTAGAATCCGCCAAAGATATCGTGAAACGGTTTGCCACCGGTGCCATGTCCTATGGTTCAATTTCACGCGAGGCACACACAAACATGGCCATCGCCATGAACCAAATTGGCGGAAAGTCCAACACCGGCGAAGGGGGTGAAGAGCCCGATCGTTTTGTCCCGATGAAGGATGGAAAATCCATGCGATCCGCCATTAAGCAAGTGGCCTCCGGGCGCTTTGGCGTCACGACAGAATATTTGGTCAACGCAGATATGATCCAGATAAAAATGGCCCAGGGTGCCAAGCCCGGTGAAGGGGGACAGCTCCCCGGACATAAGGTAGACGCGGTGATTGCCAAGGTGCGCCACTCAACCCAAGGGGGTGGGTTGATCTCCCCGCCGCCCCATCATGATATTTATTCCATCGAAGATTTAGCCCAGCTGATTTATGATCTGAAAAACGTCAATCCAAAAGCCGATATATCCGTCAAACTCGTCTCTGAAGTTGGCGTGGGAACGGTTGCCGCCGGGGTAACAAAAGCCCGCGCCGACCATATCACCATATCCGGCTTTGACGGGGGCACCGGTGCCTCCCCCCTAACTTCAATCAAAAATGCTGGCTCCCCATGGGAAATTGGACTGGCTGAAACCCACCAAACTTTGGTGATGAACAAGCTGCGTTCCCGTGTTGCCTTGCAAGTAGATGGCGGATTGAAAACCGGGCGCGATGTTGTCATCGGCGCCTTGTTGGGGGCTGATGAATTTGGTTTTGCCACCGCGCCGCTCATCGCCTCTGGCTGTATCATGATGCGTAAATGTCATCTGAACACCTGCCCCGTTGGCATCGCGACCCAAGACCCGGTTTTGCGTCGCCGTTTCACCGGTAAACCTGAACACATTATCAACTATCTATTTTTTGTTGCCGAAGAAGCGCGTCAGATTATGGCCGACTTGGGCTTTGCAACTATTGATGAGATGGTGGGACAAATTCAGGTTCTTGATCATCAAAAAGCCGTTGATCATTGGAAAGCTGAAGGGCTTAATTTCTCAAAACTGTTCTTTGACCCGGACATGGGCCCGGATGTGGAAATTTTCCACACTGAAACCCAGGACCATCATCTAGAAGACGTGCTTGACCGCAAGCTGATCAAAGAAGCCACCCCCGCCCTTGAGGGTAAGGGAGCGGTGCAGATCGTAACCGATATAAACAACACCAATCGTACAGCGGGCACCATGCTTTCCGGTGAAGTTGCCGCCAGATTTGGCCATGAGGGACTGCCTGATGATTCTATTCATGTCAAACTAAACGGAACAGCGGGACAGGCCTTTGGCGCGTGGGCCACGCGCGGTGTAACGCTGGAATTAGAAGGGGAAGCCAACGACTATGTGGGCAAGGGCCTCTCTGGTGGCCGCATAATTGTCTATCCCTCCGCAAAAGCTACCGGCATTACACCGGAGAAATCCATTATTGTGGGCAACACGGTTCTTTACGGGGCCATTGAAGGGGAATGCTATTTCCGTGGGGTCGCGGGGGAACGTTTTGCCGTGCGCAACTCCGGCGCTGTTGCCGTTGTCGAGGGGGTTGGCGACCACGGGTGTGAATATATGACAGGGGGCGTCGTCGCCGTGCTAGGCGGAACCGGGCGTAACTTTGCCGCCGGCATGTCTGGGGGCATCGCCTATGTGCTCGATGAAAGTGGCACCTTCGCCAAGCGCTGCAACCTGTCCATGGTTGAATTGGAACCCGTCCCCGAAGAAGAAGAATTGCTGGAGAAACACCACCATCAAGTGGGCGATATAGCCCACAAGGGACGTGTTGATGTTTCAAGTGATATGACCCGCCATGATGAGGAAAGATTGCACCAACTCATCTCAAATCATCAACGGTATACGGGCTCACAGCGGGCCAAAACGATATTGGATGATTGGGAAACTTATCGGCCAACATTCGTTAAAGTCATGCCGGTTGAATATCGCCGGGCACTGATGGAAATTGAACAAGACGCACATGAGCGCACAGGCACAGCACAAACTGGTACAGCACAAACTGGTACAACGCAGAATAAAGGAAATTCATAATGGGTAAAGTTACAGGATTTCTTGAAATTGATCGGCAAGATCGCAAATATCGCCCCGCCTCAGATCGCACGCGCAACTATAAAGAATTTGTTATTCCCCAGGCTCAAAATGAAATGCGCAATCAGGCGGCCCGCTGCATGGATTGCGGCATTCCCTTTTGCCATGATGCCGAAGGCTTGCGCGGTTGTCCTGTTAAAAACCAAATCCCCGACTGGAATGATCTGGTTTATAATGGCCGCTGGAAACAAGCCTCGGCCAACTTGCATTCCACCAATAACTTCCCTGAATTTACCGGACGTATTTGCCCCGCCCCGTGCGAGGCCTCATGCACCCTAAATCTCATTGATGAACCCGTGACCATTAAATCTATTGAATGCGCCATTGTTGATCGTGCGTGGCGCAAGGGCTGGATTAAACCCGAAGTAGCAAAATCAAAAACCGGGAAAAAAGTCGCCGTTATCGGGGCTGGTCCCGCTGGCATGGCATGCGCCCAGCAATTGGCCCGTGCCGGACACAATGTGCACTTGTATGAGAAAAACGCCAAGGCCGGCGGTCTACTCCGCTACGGCATCCCTGACTTCAAAATGGAAAAGCACCATATTGATCAGCGGGTCGCCCAAATGGAAATTGAAGGGGTTACCTTCCATTACAATGCCCATGTGGGGAACAATATTGACGCTAAAAAGCTTGTCAAAAAACATGACGCGATAATTTTTACCGGTGGCGCTGAACAGCCCCGCGACCTTCCCATCAAGGGGCGTGATTTGTCCGGCGTTCATTTCGCCATGGATTTCCTACCCCAGCAGAACCGCCGCGTTGGAAATGAAGACATTGGGGACGTTGAACCCATTCTGGCCGGTGGCAAACATGTGGTGGTCATCGGGGGCGGTGATACCGGCTCCGATTGCATCGGCACCTCTATCCGTCAGGGTGCGCTGAGCGTGAACCAATTGGAAATCATGCCCATACCGCCCAAAAACGCAAACAAGCAATTGTCCTGGCCCAATTGGCCGATGAAGTTGCGCACATCCTCCTCACAAGAAGAAGGGGCGACACGTGAATTTGCCGTGATGACGTCATCAATTGAAGGTAAAAGCGGCCATGTGCGCACTTTGAATTGCGCCCGCGTGGACGAAAAATTCCAAGTCATAAAAGGCACGGAATTCGCCCTCAAGGCCGATCTTGTTTTGCTAGCGATGGGGTTCACAGCCCCCATCTATGCGGGTCTACTTGAAACCCTTGGGGTTGAGTTGGATGATCGCGGCAACGTAAAGGCCGATACCCTCAGTTACAAAACCTCCCACCCCAAGATTTTTGCCGCCGGGGACATGCGCCGGGGACAATCCTTGGTGGTATGGGCCATAGCTGAAGGGCGGCAAGCCGCCCGAGCTGTGGATTTAGAATTGATGGGCGTCACCGACCTGTCCCGATAGGATTGAGACGAATATCTAGGAGCTAATTTGCAGTTGCGATATCTTCAATGTCGCTATCTTCATCCTCAGAACTTGGGTCAACACCCACCCCAAAGGCATCCACACGGCCAATGGGTGCCTTAATCAAGAGGTCAATATCAAAAGCATGGGCGATCTGATCATTGCCCGTGGGTACACTTAACACCAAACTTAGCGCCCGATCCGGTTCATTAGAAATGGGTAACACCGCCCCCGCAACCTCAAGCAACCGAAACTGCCCATTCCCCTGAAAGGGCGGACGCACCATCAGCATAGCATCGGTTCCCAATAGCGGGTCTTCCACCGCAACATTGATTGCGCCGCCACGATAAAAATTCCTCAGGGCTTGATTGACAAAAAACACCACCTTATCCGATCCCGCCGCAGAAAAGTGAATGCCGTCGCTTTTGCGCATCCGAACATCTTCACCATTCAAATTGGGGCCCCTTGAGGCATATCGCCCATCATCCCCCACAAACCGCTCATAAATATCAACATAATCCACCCCGGCGGTGATGGCCGCGAGCCGGTGAATGGTCGCAATCTCACTCATCGCCGTAGAATAAGAAGATGCACGCATGGGGGGTAAACCAACCCAGATCACCGGCTTATTCGCCGCCCGTAATTGGGCCAAAAATTCACTGATGCGCTCAAGATATTTAACCTTCCAGTCATCACTCAAGGGGCGCGAACGGCCAAGCGCCTGCTTGTCGTTTATCCCGATAATCAGAACCGCCAGATCAAAACTATCGGCGGCAATTTCCTCACGCAACGCCGCGTTCCAATCATAAAAATCATCGCGCACAAAGCCGGATGAACCAACACCTTTGCCCACAATTGAAAGATTGGTATCCTCGGCATAAGCACGTTGAAAGGCCTTGGCCAAATCAATGGCGAGGGAATCCCCAAACACCGCCAAACGTGTTGCCCCCTCCGCCTTATCAATGATTTCTGGCACAACAACCCGTGGCGGGGCCGGCGCACGCGGCGCGCTAGGAGTGCGCGTTGTTGTCGTTTGACTGGGTTGAGCTGGCGGCGGTGGCGGATCTTTTGGCCCAAACAAAAGGTCAAATAGTGTTTTGTTTTGGGCGATTTCAATCCGCTCCGGTTGAACAATTTCTTGCCCATTGGCAACGGAAAGCAAACTCCCCCCGCCCATTTGCACAAGTAGCAGCACCAGTATTATTATCTGAAAAACCCGCGCTAAAAACCGTTTGAAAACCACACCAAACCGCTTCAAAACATTGTGCATATCCATCCCATAAAGGTTAGCCCTGAACAGCGGCATTATCATGACCCCAGCAGACGGAACGCTTCAAGGGTAATAAACCCGTCCGCTGGAAAACCCCGCGCGCGCTGAAATTGCTGATAGGCTTCTTGAGTTATCGGCCCAATTCGCCCATCCACCTCACCCCGATAATATCCCAAATCGCGCAACATTTGCTGAATTGCGACCCGTTGAGCCCGATTGGGGAACTGGGTATTGCGTGGCCAGGGGCTAACAAATGAACCCGCCCCCTTCAAGCGATCCGTCAGATGAGCAACCGCAAGAGCATAGGAATCGCTGAAATTATAGGATTTTAAGACCAGATAATTGGGCGTCATTAAAAATGCCGGCCCGGTTCTCCCCGCCGGAAGATAAAGAAAGACCCGCTGATCAAGATCACTAAATTGCCGCCCGGCGACCCGCACGACACCCCGTTGCGCAAAAAACCCGACTCGCCTCATTTCATTGCGCGTGGCAAGAGCATAATCAAATCCGGCGGGCAGTTGAACTTCAAAACCCCAATCAACGCCGCTTGTGTAGCCAAAACTTTTGATCAAAACAGCGCTGGTCGCCAACGCATCGGCCAAGGAATTGTGCACATCAACGCGCCCGTCCCCGTTCCCATCTGTGCCATTGGCCAACAAAACCGACGAATTGACCTGCAAATGTCCCATGGCCCCAGCCCATGATCCAAGAAGATTTTGCGGTGCATGCCCATTTTGAACCAAGGTCAGAGCGCCCAAAAGCTCCGCTTCGTCCAGCGCCACCCGCCCCCTGTTTGCATAGACTAAGGAGGCCAATGACGGCAAAATGGGTTTGATCAAATTCCGATTGGACAGCACCGCGCCATAATCAGTTTCGATGCCCCAGATCGCGCCCAATATAAACGGGTCAAGCCCGTAACGTGCCCCAATTTGGGTAAATAACGCCCGGTTGCGCTCAAACGCATTTTTACCCCGATTGATTCGGCTTGAGGAGACCCGACGATCAATATAATCCCAGATGGGTGTGGTAAACTCGGGCTGCCCCGAAATACGTCGCGCGACAGAACTATCAAGAACAATCCCCCCCATCGCATTTTGATAAACCGTGCGAGATATGCCATGGCGCACAGCCTTTGCTTCAAAACTAACCAAAAATTGGGAAAATGTACCATTGGGCGCAGCGCTAACACTGCCAACAAAACTAACAGCAACGAGCAAGCCAACAATAAAACCTCGAATACTAAGAAAGAGAGATTGTGTTTTATTTTTCATATGTCTCGTCCATTCTATTTTTCAGCTTTGAATAGTCAAAAAAACATTCACAGGTGAACCCTTTATTGCCCTAGCGATTACGTTTACGAAGCTTATCTTCCCAAGCAAAGGCGCTTTGCACGATGCCGGTGAGATCATCCAGTTTTGGTTCCCACTTTAGCTCCTGCTTAATCCTGTCAGCCCCCGCGACAACAGAAGCGGGATCCCCGGCCCGGCGTGGCACCTCATTTACTGTAAAGTCCACACCCGAAACCTGTTTAACCACCTCAATTACTTCACGCACAGAATATCCACGCCCATACCCGCAATTCATTGTGGCATTCGTTTTGTTATCTTTAAGGTAGTCCAGCAAAAGCGCATGGGCATCAACCAGATCACTCACATGAATGTAATCGCGTACACACGTGCCATCCGGCGTTGGATAATCGGTGCCATACATATCCATATGATCGCGCATGCCCAAGGCGGCCTGGGTCGCAATTTTAATCAGGTGGGTGGCCCCGGCCATGGATTGCCCGGTACGCCCTTTCGGATCGGCTCCGGCCACATTAAAATAGCGCAACACCCCGTAATTGATATCATGGGCCGCCGCAATATCACCAAGCATCCATTCCGTCATCAATTTTGAACGGCCATAGGGGGACATGGGAACCTGCGGCACATCTTCGTTTACAGGTTCTAGTCCCGTCATGCCATAAACTGCCGCCGTAGAAGAAAAAACAAACCGTTTCACCCCCCCATCAACTGCAGCATTTATAAGGTTGCGCGATACGCATGTGTTATTTGCATAATATTTCAGTGGGTTTTCCACAGACTCCGGAACAACAATTGATCCTGCAAAATGAACGATTTGTTCAATATTATGGTCTTTGATCAGGTTTAAAACAAATTCACTGTCCCCAACTTCGCCCTGAACGAGAAGCGCCCGTTGATCCACAGCCCAGTCAAACCCCGTGCTAAGATTATCCAGCACGACAACATCTTCGCCCCCGTCAAGCAAACGCAACACCATGTGCGAACCAATATATCCTGCGCCACCTGTAACCAGAGTTGCCATTTTACAAATATCTCCACTTTTCTCATTTTCTTGCCGC
>JAJRRG010000073.1 GCA_024279675.1 Alphaproteobacteria bacterium | reverse complement strand
CAACAATCACCGGTTGATGGAATTTCTGGACGCCTTTGATTTGGAATATGAATTTGCCAGCTCAACTGAATATTATGCGTCGGGCCGATTTGATGAAGCCTTGCTTAAGATGCTGGCCAATTATGACAAAGTCATGGATATTATTCTACCCACATTGGGGGAAGAACGGCGCAAAACTTATTCGCCCTTTTTACCTATTTGCCCAAAAACGAATGTTGTTTTGCAAGTGCCAATGATCGCGCGCAATATTGAAAAAGGCACAATTACCTACCTCGCCCCCGAGAGTGGTGAAGAAATGGAAACACTTGTGACGGGTGGTGCCGTGAAATGCCAATGGAAAGCCGATTGGGCATTGCGTTGGTTTGCCCTTGGAATTGACTATGAAATGGCGGGCAAGGATTTGATCGATAGTGTTAAACTGTCCTCGCGGATCGTAAAAGCTTTGGGGGGACGTCCCCCTGAAGGGTTTAACTTTGAATTGTTTTTGGATGATACCGGGCAAAAAATCTCCAAAACCAAGGGCAATGGCCTCCCTGTTGAGGAATGGCTCACCTATGCCTCACGCGAAAGCATTACACTTTTCATGTATCAAAAGCCGATGACTGCAAAGCGATTGTATTTTGATGTGATCCCCAAGGCCGTGGATGAATATTATAGTTTTGCCAAGTCCTATCACGGGCAAAGCAATGAAGAGCGTCTAAATAATCCCGCCTTCCATATCCACGGAGGCGCGCCAACAACGGGGGAAGTTCCCCTTAGTTTTGCTCTGTTGCTTAATCTGGTTTCTGCGGCCAATGCCTCGGAGGCTGATGTGCTTTGGGGGTTTATACGACGCTATCAGCCCGATGCCACGCCGGATACTCACCCTGAGCTTGATCATTTGGTCGGGTATGCCATGCGCTATTTCCATGATTTTGTGAAGCCGACTAAAAAATTCCGTCTGGCGGACGACAAGGAAGCAAAGGCACTTGCAGACTTGTCCACATTGCTGGGCGATCTTGAAGGCTCAACGGACGCAAGCCAAATTCAAAATGCTGTGTTTGAAATTGGTAAAACCAACGGGTTTGAGCCATTGCGCGATTGGTTCAAGGCGCTCTATCAGATATTACTCGGCCAAGATCAAGGGCCGCGCTTTGGCTCGTTTGTTGCCCTTTACGGGGTCACTGAAACCCGCACCCTGATTGCCAAAGCACTTGCTGGTGATCTAGTAAATTAGGCGCACTTGCGGCCTTTAGGTTAGTAAATGAGAATGTGTGCCTAGGGGTAGAATCTAATCCACCGGACGCGTGGCCGCCTTATAAAGGTGCCACGTGGCATGCCCCAAAATGGGGAAAACCACAATCAAACCCAAAAACATGGGCACCATGGCAAGCATGGCCAGCAAAGTGACAATCACCCCCCAACCCAGCATCGGGACAGGGCTTTTAACCACCGTCTTAAAACTGGTGATCATGGCGCTGACAAAATCCAGTTCCGTATCCAATATTAAGGGCATGGAAATAACGGTCGCTGAAAAAAGAACAAGCGCCAATACGCCCCCGATTACCGTACCTGTCGCCAGAAATGCCATGCCGTTTGAGGTGTTCAAAACCGCGTCAATAAAGCCTGAGATTGTTGAGGGCACACCAAAGCCCATAAAAATGGCAATCAAAACCCGGATCAGATAAACCCAGACCCACAAAATAAACAAAACAACAAATGCAATCCAGCCGGTCTGGCGTTCACGTTGATCAAATACCGTAAGTAATATGCCTTTCCAGGTTATGGGCTCGCCCGTGCTGAGTTTGTGACTGACCTCATAAAGGCCGGTGGCAGCAAAGGGGCCCACAAGGGGAAATGCAATCATAATGGGCAAAATAAGCCACAGCGTATTGAGCACATTTAGAAACAGAATTATGGCTATCCCTCCGGCGGCAAAAAACGTACCAAAGAACAGGCCATATAAAGGCGCGCGGCGAAAATCTGCCAAACCTTTGCCTAAGGACTGACGAATGGTTTCCCACGTGACTTCAACCACTTCAGGCATTTTTGGTATCACATATACCGCTTCTGCCGGGGTTATATTTTCCTGTTGTTCACCCATAACATTCCCTCAAAATGTATTATTTACCTCAAAGACAATCAGGTGGGTAATGCGCTCAAAAGTCAAGCAATTGATTTAAGTCAATTACTTTTGCAAAAAACCAAGGGTGCATTTCTCAGAACTCAAGCAAACATGCTCAATAGTCAGCTTAAATTTGGCGCATAAAATTTACTGGGAGGCCCAAAGAATGCGCGCGATCCAATCGATCTCATTCATTTGCAATAATCTTGGGGAATGCTCTGGGTTTAGCGAGTGTAACTCGACAGTTTTTGCACTCTGACGATGTAAGATTTTTGCCGTCACCTCCCCATCAAGAGTGCGCACCACAACGCGGTCCCCGCGACGCAATTCTTCACTTGGTGAAACAATCAGAATATCCCCGTCCCGATAGGCAGGGGACATGGAATCGCCGCTTACCTCAAGCGCATAGGTACTTGAACCGTCATTGCCAGGGAAATTGACCTCTTCCCAGCCCTGCCCAACAGGAAATCCTGCAGGGTCAAAATAACCACCGGCACCCGCTTGAGCAAATCCGAGTAAGGGAACTGAATTTCCATCAGAGGCCGCCACATAAGGCGCCGTTGCATTTTGATGATAATGGGTATTTGCGCCCATAAAATTCTCATAATTTTCTTCGGTAGCATGCAATATTTTAGAAATGGATTCGGTTGAGGGCCAACGTTCGCGTCCATCTTTCCCCACACGTTTGGAAGGGTTTAGCGCCGTGGCATCAAGACCGGAAAGACGCGCAAGCCCTGACACAGACAGACCGTGTCGGGAGGCTAGTGCGTCAATCGCGTCCCAAATTGAGCGATGGGAAAACATAGGGGGAAATCACCAGTGAGGAAAATCGTCCTATCAAATTATACATAAGTTTTGCCGCTGTAAAGTGCGTGTTTCACGATACAAGTACAAGAGTGTCCTTGCTGGCCGGTACACAATTGAGTAAATAGAGGGCATGACAAATTCTCCAAAAACATCTGAACCACAATTTTTGTATAAAATTGTCACTGCATCCCATTGGCTTACGGCAAATGCGCTTGATTATCTGCCCCCTATGCAAATCGATACTGATGACGGTTTTATGCACTTTTCAACGGCAACACAGCTGCGAAAAACTCTGGAACTTTATTTTTCTGGCGAACAAGGTGTTGTAATTTTAGCCATCGAAAGACAGCAAGTACAAGAAAATCTGAAGTGGGAACCCTCGCGGGGGGGAGATTTGTTCCCCCATTTGTTTGCACCCTTGGAAAAATCTGCGATTGTTTGGCATAAAACCGTTGACGTCAGTTCAACCGGGCAGTGTGATTTACCGCCTGACATAATCTAGGTCACGGACGCAATGTTTTCCGCTCTTTCATCCTTGTTAAAAAATCCAACCTTGCGACATATGGCCCGCGATGGTCTGCTTTCCCTTGATCCGGAGCGGGCGCATAAGGCCACAATCATTGCCCTTCAAGGCGGATTGGTTGCGCAAAGTGAATTTATCGATCCCAAGGAATTGCGCGTAAATCTGGCAGGGTTGCAATTGTCCAATCCTGTTGGCATGGCCGCTGGTTTTGATAAGGATGCACAGGTTCATGAGGCAATAGGAAATATCGGGTTTGGCCTATGTGAAGTGGGTACGCTTACCCCCCGTCCGCAAAATGGCCATTCAAAGCCCCGCCTGTTCCGGATAATGCCCGCGCGTGCGGTGATCAATCGTATGGGATTTAACAATGAGGGGCATGACGGCGCCTATGTCCGGCTGGCCAATAGTGAGTTTTCGACCATCACCGGGGTTAATATCGGGGCTAATAAGGACAGCAAAGATTTCGTTGCGGATTATGTGCAAGGGGTCACCCGGTTTGCCAATATTGCGGATTATCTTACTATAAATATCTCTTCCCCCAACACGCCGGGGTTAAGGGGGTTGCAATCACCCCACATGCTCAAACGTCTGCTGAACGAGACCCTTGAAGCGCGATCTAAAAAGAATGCAAACCTACCCATATTCCTAAAAATTGCTCCGGATATGGACGAAGAAGCGATGGATGCCATTGCAAAAATCATTGCGCCAACTGATCTTGATGGCTTGATTGTCTCCAACTCAACCCTGTCGCGCACCGGTGTGCGCAAACTACCCCATAGCGAAGAGGCGGGCGGCCTGTCAGGGGTGCCATTATTTGACATAGCAACTATCCGACTGGCGCAAATGCGCCAACGTGTGGGGCCAAAACTGGCCATTATTGGTGTTGGGGGCGTGCATGATGCCAAAAGCGCTCTTGCCAAATTTGAGGCGGGGGCCGACGCCATTCAGCTTTATACCGCACTGGTTTTTGGTGGATTGGAATTGCTTGATATTATCAAACTGGGTCTTGTGCGCGAGGTGCGGCGGCAAAAACTAAAATCCATTTCCCAAATTGTTGGCACAAAAACCGACGCATGGGCGGCAAAAACAATTCCACATTAAGGAAACAGGGAACCAAGTCTCGCCCGAACTGCAAACCAAAATATGACCCCACGGGCGATAAAGAACACATGTAAGGAAATCCAAAGCCCGGTTAATCCTAAATATGTCTGTAAGATAACCGCGCTCAGGGCGTAGATAAGCATGGAAATCACCATAACGTTACGGGCCAGGACGTTCATAGTCGCGCCAACAATTACCCCATCCATTACGAAGGCCAGCACGCCGGTAAAAGATATAAACGAGGCTAGAAACAATTGCTCACGTGCCGCCAGTCGCACCTGATCGTTTGTCGTCAAGACATCCACCAATGTGGGGCCCGCAACAAGCCAAAACACAAATAGGCCGAAGCCAACAATCAACCCCCACAGAGTTGAAAGATGCCAGGATTGCACAAAGGCGGGTCGATAATTTGCCCCTACGGCCTTGCCACAATAAAATTCGGCCGCCTGGGCCTGCCCATCCAAAAAGTACGCCGTGACCATCATAAAATTAAGCAAAACGGCACTTGAAGCCAACGCCATTTCCCCGGCCCGTGACATCTGGGCGGTGAAAAAAGCAAACGAGCCTGATAGCACCAAAGAACGAATCATCAAATCACGGGAAAGATCAAACAATCGCCACAGGGCGGTGATTTCAAGCAATCTGCCCGACTTCAAAATTCTGATAATTGCGCCACGTTGGACTTGAACATAAATCACCCCAAGGGTCATCAATATGCTCACGATCTCAGCCAATAACGACCCAGCCGCAACACCTGCCACGCCCCAATGCAGGCCATAAACAAACCAAATTGAAAAACCCATATTGAGTAGGTTAAGCAATATTTGTAGCACCATGCCGGTTTTGGCCGCCCCGCGCCCATAAAACCATCCCAAAAAAGCAAAGTTGAGCAAAACAAAGGGGGCAGACCAAATACGCACTTGAAGGTAGGTCAGGAATGGTGCGCTGACCTGCTCATTTGGCGGGGCAAAAAGAACAATTCCCGCCTGTTGTATATACGGACTGAGCAATAACATCAGTATGCCAAGACCAATTGCCATTGATCCGGCGCGTAACAAGTGTATGAGCCCGCCATCGACATCTTTTGCCCCGACCGATTGCGCCACAAGGCCCCCCGTGCCAAGGCGCAGGAAATAGGCAAGGGAAAACAAGAGGTCGAAACTAATCGCCCCCAATTCGATGGCCCCCAATAATGCGGCATCTCCCAAGCGTCCAATAATGGCAATATCGACAATCCCCACAAGGGGGACTGTAATAAAGGCCACCGAAGCGGGCAGAGCGATGGTCAAAATATCGCGATGGCTCACGCTAAAGGGGTGTGATGGACGGCTCATCTATGTCACCTATTTGCGCAAAATTGTGGGAATACTGGGCACCTGAATAAGGGGCATCAATTCCAAGGCGTTGATATTGAGATGGGGGGGCAGATTGGCGATGAACCAGATAATATTGGCCACATCTTCAGGCAAAATAGGCTCTAACCCCTCATAAAGTGTTTTGTTTATTTCTGCATCTCCATGGGTGCGAACCTTCGTAAATTCGGTTTTAGCCATGCCCGGCTCAAAGCTGGTCACCCGAATATCCGACCCCGCAAGGTCACAGCGCAATTCATAGGAAAAATGATGTACAAACGCTTTACTGGCCCCATAAACATTGCCCCCCGGATAGGCAAAACTGCCCGCAATTGACCCCACATTGATGATGGCGGCCCCCCGGCCTGCCGCTTTAAGCAAGGGCAACATTTCTTGGGTCACTGTCACAAGACCCATAATGTTGGTTTCCACCATAATGCGCCAATCCTCATGGCGAATATCAGGCATAGGCTTAGTACCAAGGGCCAAGCCCCCATTGTTAAACAGGCATGTGACCGGGCGGAACTCCTCAGGAATACCAGCAATTGAGCCGATAATGCTTTCCCGATCCATCAAATCCATCTGAGCACAATGCACGCTGCCCTCAGGGCAATCAGCTTTAAGCTCATCCAAGCGCTCTTTGCGGCGACCTGTAGCGACAACTTTCCAGCCATTGTTGGCAAAATGTCTGGCCGTGGCTGCGCCAAAGCCCGATGTGGCACCTGTCACCATGATAATTGGTTTTGACATTCGTTCACTCCTTAGGTCACAGACCTGTTAAATTGCTTTTGGTTCTAAACTGGCGTTTGTTGCGCGAATCATTTTTAGTGATTGTTGATCTGAGAGGCTATGTGAGCGAACTCCCCCCACAAATTCAAGACTGGTTTTTAAAACGTAAGTGGAATTTGCGTT
>JAJRRG010000072.1 GCA_024279675.1 Alphaproteobacteria bacterium | reverse complement strand
ATTGGAAGCGGCGTTTATGCTCCGGGTTCAAGTTGTGATGATCTCGCGTCCTCCCCTTCCCCCAACAAGGGAAGTTCAAAATATCGAAGAACTTGAAGCGATTTTTGCTCAACTTCCACGCTCCGGCAGGCGTCCTTTTTTCTTGCCTTTATTGCGCAAAATATGGGCAAAACCGGAATCATAAACGGAGCTTGGGGTATGGCCAGCGGCAAACTGCATGCCGGTTCCGGCGGGTAGAATTAAAATATCTGCCATTAGAATTTTTTGGCGCGTGCAACAACGATCGCCAATGCCGGTAAGAAATAGAACGCTGCTACAGATTTAAATTTAGGGCACGCCAAGACGGGGCCAATATATAAGATGGGCTTTAGGGGAGCAAATACCCTTTGGCGAACGCATCCTCCGTCAGGTCAGCAATCATTGCATGTATCTGAGGCGCACCTTTTGCCACAATAGCCATGCGCTCACGTACCTGATCAACATGAATTTTATGTTTGATCCACATTTTTCCCTCAGTAAAATAATTGTTCAAGAACGGTTGCAGACGATCCATGGCCCGCGAAAACAATGCATCTGGGGATGCTTGTTCTTCAAATTCGTCCCAAAGCGCCCGGAACTCCATCGCCAATTCATGCGGTAAGAGGTTAAAAAGACGGTCCGCGGCAATGCACTCACGCTCAAACTGGTCGGACTTTGTAATGCCGGTAAAGGCGGGGGAATCCCCGGCGTCAATCTCTACAATATCATGGATAAGCAGCATTTTGAGCACCCGATGAATATCAATATCACCGGTTGCATATTCGGCAAAAACCACGGCCATCATTGCCAATTGCCATGTATGCTCCGCATCGTTTTCCTTGCGCGAATCATCAAGTAGTGGGGTTTGGCGGAAAATCTGCTTGAGTTTATCAATCTCAAGAATAAAGCCGACTTGTTTTGCGAGGCGTTCAGAATGCCCCAGCAACGAAAGAGCATTTTTCGCCGCCTTGGGACGGGCGTCAAGATCGGCATCAGGCGCACTGACAAGCACGTCCCCGCCGGCCTTCTTCCAGGCATCAAATCCCCCCCCCATATGACATACGGAAGTAAGCCCCATATCCTGCACGGTTTTGGTGGTCAGGGCCGAGCGCCAACCGGCGGCGCAAAAAAACACAAACCGTTTGTTTTGAGAAAATTCCTTCCGGTGATATTCCCCAGCGGGGTCAACCCAGAATTCAACCATGCCGCGCGGGGCGTGCATGGCACCGGGGATTTTCCCCTCGCTCTTTAACTCGCGAACATCACGCAGATCTACAAACAGCACATCTTCTTTTCCATAAAGGGCCTTTGCCTGCTCAACGCTGATGGTTTCAATCTGCTTGTTTGCCGCCGCAACCATATCTGCACTGGATGTAATCATATTTGTGGCTCCAAAAAGAATCTTTTTATTTGATATTGCCTTATGGAAGCGTTTTCGTGCAATCTTTATTCATGCGCAAATTGATTTTTATTATTTCATTTACCATTGCCAGCCTGTCTGGCTCCCTCAGTCTTGCCCAAGGGTGGAGCACATATGTCAACGCCCGCTATGGGGCGACAGCGGAAGTGCCGCCGGGGTTTGAACCCGCCGGGCCTGAAGCCAATAACAGCGATGGGATGATTTTTCGCACACCAAGTGGCGGGTTTTTGACTATTTATGGCGCCGACGTGCCGGGGCGAGATTTTGAAGCCAAAGTGCATCAGATGATCGAAAATGAAACATCGTATAATGGCTGGCCCATTGCTTCCTCAACAATTACCCCTGATTGGGCTGAATATGGTGGCAAAGCGGGGAGCCGCCAATTGCGGGTGCGGGTTTTATCCGCATGCAATGGCAAACATGTGGTTGTGATGCGATTTGATTTCCCCGGTTCGATGGCGCGCGATGTCGAACGGGTGGCGCGCTCCCTCACAGCCGGGTCTGCGCGAAGCTGTTAACCTCAGGTACGTTGAACCTAAGCCTGATTAAAGGAGTGTCCTTATATGCTCAAAAAAATCGGCAAATGGGCGTTGCTTGCCAGTATTATGTTAGGGCTTGGCGCATGCACTTTGGGGACGGCGGCAAACGGTCGCTATCTTGAAAAGCATATCCGCGATAATTTTTATAGCGTTGAAGTGTATGGCAATCTGGATTTGCCCCTGCAGATTGCAACCAGTTTCGCCAAGTTTCAGGCAGCAACAATTACTGTCAAAAACGAAGGCACCCGATTTGTCATTCTGCGCAACACGATCACAATGCGAACCCGCGAAATAGAATCACAGCCCGAGCTGGTGGACACGATTATTGAGGGGGACGAGACGAGTTATTATTATGAAACAGGGCCGCCCGTTTCCGAAACCCGAGCACATGGGCAATTATATTTCGAGATCGTAATCCCCTCAGATGCACGCTATCAATCGGCCCTTGTTGCCACGGCAATTATTGAGCAGGGTTGGGAGGGGCAAGAGGGTATTCAATAGAGGGGATATTCAATAGAGAAGATACCCTCTATGGACACTCCCTAAAATTCGATGCCAGCCTGTGCTTTTACGCCGGAACGAAATGGATGCTTAATCTGGGTCATGTCGGTGACCAGATCTGCGATCTCAATCAGTTCATCCTTGGCGTTGCGCCCCGTCACAATCACATGGGTATCGCGGGATTTGTTTTGGAGAACTTCCACCACCTCGGCGATATCCAAATAATCGTAGCGCAAACAAATGTTAAGCTCATCGAGCAGTACCATTTTTTTACTCTCGTCAGCGATCATCTTCTTAGCCTCCTCCCAGGCCGCTTTGGCGGCGGCAATATCGCGGGTCCGATCCTGCGTGTCCCAGGTAAACCCCTCACCCATGGCTTTGATGGTCACCTGTTCAGGGAATTTTTCCAGCACATCGCGCTCGCCAGTGCCCCATTTTCCCTTCACAAACTGCACAATGCCGATATTAAACCCATGCCCGATAGCGCGAAACACCATGCCAAAAGCGGCGGTAGACTTACCCTTGCCCTTGCCTGTGTGCACGATGATCAGCCCGCGTTCCTCGGTTTTAGTCGCCAGAATTTTATCGCGGGCAGCTTTCTTCTTGGCCATCTTTTTTGCGTGATAGGCGTTGCGTTCGTCCTCAGACATTAAGTCAGTTTTTTTGATCCGTTTTACAGGCTTCTCAGTCATTATCGTGTTCCTCTGTATTCAAATATGCATAGGTTGAATTGGACTTGGGCGTCCACAGGCCACGGGAAATGGCCTCGTTAAATTTGGCTAATAACTCATCATAGCCATGGGCATTGTTGAGGCGAATGAACTCACGCACCTGATCATCTTCAACAAACGCCTCAAAGGCCAAGTCAAAATGATGGGTTTTGACCGCCCCAGTTGTGGCGGCAAAGGCAAACATATAATCTAGTGTTGCGATGATCTCAAACGCCCCCTTATAGCCGTGGCGCATCACTCCATTCAGCCATTTGGGGTTAACCACCCGCGCGCGCATGGTGCGTGAAATTTCCTCGTCCAATGTGCGCGCTACGGGGCGCTCAGGCCGTGAATGATCGTTGTGATAGTTAAGCGGCGCCCTACCGCTCAGGGCGTGGGCGGTCACACTTAACCCACCCTCAAACTGATAATAATCGTCGCTGTCCAGCAGATCATGCTCGCGGTTATCCTGATTATGCACCACCGCTTCAATGGCACCTAGGCGTGCTGCGAACCGGGCCCGCTCTGGAACGCCCTTGGCTTTTGCCCCATAGGCATATTGTCCCCAATTGAGAAACGCCTTGGCCAAATCGTCTTTGGTTTGCCAGTTTCCACTATCCATCACCCCCTGCAAACCCGCCCCATAGGCCCCGGGTTTTGAGCCAAATATCCTGTGCCCGGCGGCCAGACCCGCCTGCTCCTCGCTTTGGCCTTTTTGCATCAACCCCAATGCATCCGTTCGCATGGTAGCAGCAATTGGATTTTGATCACCTGGCTCGTCAAGTGCGCCAATGGCCCGCACTGCGCGGTCAAACAGGGTAATAAGCTGGGGGAAGGCATCGCGGAAAAACCCAGATATGCGCAAAGTTACATCCACCCGCGGACGGCCCAGTTTGGCTAAAGGAATTATCTCATAACCCGAAACCCGCAGGGATCCGGGGTCCCATTTGGGTTTTGCGCCAATTAGCGCTAACGCCTGCGCAATGTCATCGCCGCCCGTGCGCATATTGGCGGTGCCCCAGACGGATAGGGCCATTGAGGCAAGCCAGGTTCCATGATCTTGAAAATGGCGTGCGAGCAGATTTTCTGCTGATTTTTGCCCCAACTCCCACGCGGTTGGGGTGGGCACAGCACGGTTATCAATGGAGTAAAAATTTCGTCCTGTGGGCAACACATCAAGCCGCCCGCGCGATGGCGCGCCTGATGGGCCGGGGGGAATAAATTTACCGTTCAAACCATCAAGAAACGCCTTGATTTCACCGGGGCCGCAGGCGGCAAGGGCGGGGGAAATTACATCATGCACCGTCTGCAAAACTGAAGCCGTTGCGGGCATGTCACGCCGGGTTTGGGCAGAGGGGGGCATTGCATCAACAAGGTCTGCCGCCAATAGTTCAAGTCGCTCCACCGTATCGCCATTGCTGCGCCACACATTATCTAAAATTTTTGCCAATTCTTCGGGCTTTGGCCCTGTCCATTTGTCGCCAAGGGTCGCGCTTAGGGGATCGAACCCTAGCTTGAGATCATCGGCTAAGCTACGAATAAGGGAAGCATTTTTTGCCCCCTCACCCCTTGGTACCCGCGCCAATGCAACGATCAAATCCCGGCGCAAATCTCCTTTTGGCGACTGCCCGAATATGTGCACCCCATCACGAATTTGTGCTTCCTTGAGTTCGCATACATAATTATCAATTTCCCCCAATGCCTCATCTTCATCAACGGGCAGGTTTATATCCCTGTCCAATGCCGCATCGCGGGTAAAATCCAGAATGCGTTTTTTGAGCGCACCCAACCGCCGTCGATCCATACCCGAAGCGGTATAATATTCGTCAAGTAGAGCCTCAAGATCCTTCAGGGGCCCATAGGTCTCTGCGCGCGTTAGAGGGGGAACAAGGTGATCAATTATTACCGCGCCGGTGCGCCGTTTCGCCTGCGTCCCCTCACCCGGATCATTGACAATAAAGGGATAAAAATGAGGCAAATTCCCCCAAAGAGCATTGGGGTAGGATGCCCCATCCAACGCGACAGCTTTTCCGGGCAACCATTCCAGATTTCCATGTTTGCCATTATGAATAAGCGCGTGGGCATTAAACACATGCTTTATCCATAGATAGGCCGCGAGATAGGCATGGGGTGGTACTAAATCGGGGTCGTGGTAGTTCGCGTCGATATCGCGATCATACCCACGGGCTGGTTGAAGTAAAACAGCCACATTACCAAAGATTTTTACCGGCAGATGGAACCCATCCGAATTTAGGCTGTCCTCCCGGTAAAACGGGTCAGTTTTTGGCGCGCCCCAACGAGTCGTAACGTCATTTTGAATTTTTTCAGGTAAACGCTCAAATAGAACCAGATAATCTGCCAGTGACATTATTGCACCGCCAGCGCCACGGCTCGGGTTTGCATTTGTGGGGCCCTGTTGCAGCATTTCAATCAGGGCGTTACCGGATTTGGGGGGCGAGGGCGTATCGTATCCGGCCCCCTTAAGGGCCTTGAGAATTTCAACCGTGGACTGGGGTGCATCATACCCCACGCCATTGGCAATACGGCCATCACGAACGGGGTAATTGGCGAGAACGAGGGCGATCCGCTTGTCCGCCGGTTTAATGTCGCGCAATTTTGACCAGTTTTTTGCCACGTCAGCCACACGGGAAATGCCATGCTCATCGGGGGCATAAGTGGAGAGGAAACATTGTGTCCCTTCGTGCCAAAAAGCGTCTTTTTTATGCCCGATAATCAGCCCGCCAATACGCCCGTCAAGCTCAGGCAAAACGATCTGCATCGCCACATCCTTGGCGGTTAGCCCTTGAATATCAGATTGCCAGAGCTCCTCTTCTCTTCCGCCCTGCACCAGTTGAATAATTGGCGCATCAATATCAGCGAAGGGATTTTGTTTCGTCTCAATTCCATCTAACCCAAGGGCAAACCCAGTGAGATTAAGTATAATTTTAGGTGAAAAGGCCCCAAAAGCAACCTGGGCAAACTGGATGCATGCCTGCTCTTTTAAGCTGGAAATAACAAGGGGAACCGGATGTAAACCAGTCTTACTTATCGCAGCAATCAGGGCATCAATGGTTGTTGTACCTGCCCCTTCCAGCGCTGCGCGGTAAAATAGTATGGGGATATAGGACACTCCCCCATCCACTTTATTCTGATCTTTATTCCCCTCATCCTGAGCGTGTCGAAGGACCCTTGTGTGCAGCTCCACCAGATGTTTTGCATCAACAATGCCTGACCCCGGCCAATAATACCCAAATTTTGCAAAGGGTGCAGGATCTTGTGCCGGCATCTCCTGCCCATGCGCCAAAGCAATACAATTTTGTAACAGCAAATCCATATTTGCTGGCCCACCCCCACAAAACAGGACATGGAGCTAGTGCCAATGTTTTGGCTCGATGGTTGAACGGGCTAACAGGTCCGGGTCAGGATTTGCGTCACCGGGAAGTAACACAAGTTTGAGCCCAACCCGCGCCGCTAAGGTACACAATTCATCCACTCCATATTGCCAATAGGCCGCGCCACCAAGCAACCGAATTATAACTATTTCAGCATGGCAGACCGTTTGTTCAAGCCACAGGTCAACGGACATGTTGTGGGACAAGCGCATGATATTTGCGAGGCGAGCTTGTGTGTTTCCTCTTATGTCTTGTCCATGGTCAAGCGCTCTGTCGAGCGCCCCTGCAAAGGCACAAAGTTCACTATCCGCCGCGGAGGCAAAAATGATATTGCCCGGCGACTGATCTAGGTTGATGGCCTCCCCCTCCTGCTGGAGAGAGGCGGATTGAGACGCTAACAGGTGCATGCGATTGCCCTCCCGGCCATCAATTCTTTGTGCTTCGCCTTATCCGAAACCCGGTACCCACTTTTCGGGGCTCTGCATGTGGCCTCCCCTTCCTGCTGAAGAGAGGCAGACTGTGCCGCTAACAGATGCATTGCATGGCACCGGCATAAATACTCGGCCCCCCTCCCTCGATCCCTCCCCACCAGGGGGAGGGAAGAAGAGTTAATTGTGCCAAAAAAATTGGGTAAGCAATTTTATACAATCTATTCCCCTCCCCCCGGTGGGGAGGGGTTAGGGGTGGGGGCACTACCATGAATTTTGAAATGCAAACCTTGGTTTCCATTAGCCTCGCTCAACCATACGCAAACTTTGCTCAATTGCGTCCCTATCCAATGGACTTTGGCCAATAACTACAAAGCTGGTTTGTTGCACTTCATCTGGTTTCCATGGACGATCAAACCATGTGTTGATCCGCGGACCCACGGCCTGAACTGCAAGGCGAGCCGTGCTTCCCTCAAGGGCGGCAAAGCCCTTCAGACGCAAAACATCATGGGCAATGATCGTTTGTTCAATGGTTTTGATCAATGCCTTACGGTCTTTTGCCGCTGGCATGGAAAATGCAAAACTATCAAAATCGTCATGCTCATGGGGTTCATCACCATGGTGCAGTTCATGATGGCTTTGGCGCGCCATTATGTCGTCTTCGGCGGCACTCCCCAAGCCGAGCAAGACGCTTGGATCAACTATGCCATGCTTAGCCTTGATAACCTTAGTCCCGGCACGGACATGATGGTGCAGCTCTTTTTCTACCCGTTGCAATTGTTCGTTATCAACCAGATCTGTTTTGTTAATCACCACAAGATCAGCACAAACAAGCTGATCCTCAAACAATTCCCCCAACGGGGTTTCGTGGTCGAGCATCTCATCTCTTTGTCGCTGGTCGTTGAGCGCTTTTTCGTCCGCCGCAAATCGCCCTTCGCTCAGCGCGGCAGCATCAACCAAAGTCACCACACTATCTACTGTGACTCGGGCCTTAATTTCTGGCCAATTAAACGCCTGAACCAACGGTTGAGGTAAGGCCAACCCGGAAGTTTCGATGATGATATACTCAGGGGGATTGTCCCGCGCGAGCAGGGTTTGCATGACAGGAATAAACTCATCGGCGACGGTGCAACAAATGCAGCCATTGGCCAACTCAATCATATCATCATCGGTGCAGTTTTCATCGCCACACCCGCTCAACAGATCTTTGTCCACCCCCACATCACCAAATTCATTGATGATCAGGGCGATGCGTTTACCCTCGGCATTTGCCAGAAGATGCTGTACGAGGGTGGTTTTTCCCGCCCCTAAAAAGCCGGTAATAATCGTTGTTGGAATTTTATTTGTCATCTTAGGCCTGCCAGATTTTTTATGGGTGGGAGATGAATTTTAACAGTGTCAAGAACGCCAAGTTGACTGCGCATTGGACTATTCCTTGTTAAAAATTTGATTAAATTGACCGTGTAGCGCACCCAGAACAAGCCAGAACGAAAGAGAGGCAAACAATGCATTGGCTGCAAACGTACTCGAAAGGTGGGGCGGAACATTTGAGGGAACATGCGGGGGCACTGGGGAGCCCATTAAATGGGGGAGGGTAATCAAAACCAATCCAACGCCCAATCCAGCATATCTGGGTAACTTTAGCAGGGCCAGAATGGCCGCTAAAGTTGCAATCGCTGTAAACCACCACCAAATCTGACGCGCACCAAGTTCCGCAGCAACCATACCCGGCAATTCAGGGGACAAGCCAATGCTTGGCATCAAAGAAAAGGCTGCAAAGCCACTAAGTCCCCATAACAAGCCGTTGGTCGGTGTCACACTTATGTTGGTCAATATGGAACCTGCAGCAATTAAAAACGCAAACCCTAAGCTAACCAACATTGTTGCCAGCACTGTGAACAATGTTCGCTCAAATCCATCCTGCGGTGCCCAGGGTTCAACTTCTTCGTGGGGCTTTTCTGCATCAACTTGAGAATGAGCCGCTCCCTCATTTTCAATAGTCTCCTGTGCAATACTGCCATGTGAGTGTTCAATATTTTCATAGAGTTCGGCCTCAAGAATTAAAGGCACGCCCCGCCATTGTTGAATCGCAGCCGACAATAGGCCAGCCATGGCACCAGAAAGCACCACGACGAAAAAAATTCGTCGAAAAATATCCATTTTACTATTTCCAAATATTAGTGGCAGGGAAACCCTGTTGCATGGCGCGTATCATGCGCACCATTATGTACTGACACATCGTTGGCAAAGCCTACGCCGCTGACAAGTACCAACCCGATAAACAGGGACAGCATTCCGGCAATTAACTTTTGAGAAATAGAGAGAGATTGTATTTGTGTTGTTGCATTCATAGTGTCAGCACCCTCCGTGTGACGTAAAATTAAGAGCTTGCGCTCGACGAAACAAATGGCAGGTCTCCTGGCTTCATGGTGT
>JAJRRG010000071.1 GCA_024279675.1 Alphaproteobacteria bacterium | reverse complement strand
CTTGGGGCTTGGGATTGTTGCGTTCTGCGCCCGGAGTAGGGGCCATCTTGATGGCAATTGTGATGACACGCTTCCCCGTGCGTGACCATGCGGGGCGGGTGTTGCTCGGTTTTGTCGGTGCGTTTGGCTTTTTCACCTTGGTCTTTGGTCTGTCGACCAGCGTATGGATTGCCGTACCGGCACTGTTCCTTGTGGGGGCGGCGGACATGGTGTCTGTGGTCATTCGCGAAACCCTGCTGCAACTGTGGACACCGGACGATGTACGTGGGCGGGTGAATGCGGTAAATTCTGTCTTTCTTGGCGCCTCAAATGAACTGGGTGAATTTCGCGCCGGGATGATGGCATTTTTAATTGGGGCCGTTGGGGCCGTGACCTTTGGCGGTGTGGTGACAATGGGTGTCGCGGCTGGGTGGCGGTTTGTGTTTCCGGAAATTGCAAGTGTGCGCAAACTGGAAAAGCCTGACAGATAGAAAATTAGCCTTTGTCGACAGTTTGGCGTGCCTGTGTCATGCTGGTGTCGTTAGAAAATTCTGTCTTGCTGTTAGGCTGATTTTTTATTGCAGTGAGAGAAATGGCAACAAATGATTATTCGTGAACTTCGTCAAGATAAAGGTTGGTCTCAAGAACAATTGGCTGAAATGGCCGGTGTTTCCAGCCGCACAATCCAACGGATTGAGAATGGTTGTGAAGTGAGTATTGAAACCATAAAATGTCTTGCTGCAGTATTTGAAATTGATTTCAATTACTTAAGACAGGAAAATAATATGAGTGAAGATATTCTTAGCTATGCGGAGCGCGACGCAATGAAATTTGTGCGTGGTATGAAGTTCTTTTTCACACACCTTTTAGTCTATGTTTGTGTCATTGCCTTCCTACTTACTCTCAATTTGGTAACGGGCCCAAATTATATTTGGGTTGCTTGGCCGGCTGTTGGCTGGGGCATGCTTTTAGGAATTCATGCTTTGAGTGTCTATGGTTTAGTGCCGCTATTTTCCCAAGACTGGGAAAAACGGCAGGTTGAAAAGCGCCTTTCCAGAAACAGTTGATTGGATGGGTTAGGCGTTCTCCAACTTCCAAAGCGCCGCCACCCCATCATAAAGCCGTTGCATAATTTGCATTTGGTTAAGGCTGAGGCAGGCGGAGAGCATATTGTTGTTCACGCTTGCCAGAGCCTTGGGTAATCGTTTCTAGCGATGCGGTTTCTTGCGAAACTCAAAATTTATATCGCAGATACAACAATAGAAAGGGCCAAAAATGCTAAGGATACTTGGCCGCCAATCCATACCAACGTTCTGACATAGGGGATGTTGGCAATATACAAAAGGGCAAAAACTATCCGTAACACCAGATAGGCCTGGACGGCGAATTGTGTTTGAGGAGTGGAAATTGAAGCTAGTTGAATCACCAGAACCAAAGGAACAAAAACCGCGAGGCTTTCCATATTATTGATCAAAGTGCGCTCGATCCGCCGCCCCAAATCACTGACTGTTCTCCCCGTTTCGCGACGACCTATACCCCACCACATTCCGGCGGTTAGAAAAATGTGCGTGCCATGGGCGACAATGATGGTGAATTGCAATGCTGCGGCGGCGGTTAATATCCATAGTTCAATGGTCATTATTTTACTCGTTTTGGCTTTGATGATTGTCAGTTTGTGATCTGTACATAACAGGGTTCATTAGGTACAAAAAGGTACAAAGCTGTCCAATGAAGGTTCGTTTATGGACATAGGTAGCGAAATTAATTGGAACGATATGCGTTTTTTGTTGGCGCTTGAGCGCCACGGTAGCGCCCTTAAAGCTGCTCGAATGCTGCATGTTTCACATCAGACTGTGTCGCGCCGTCTAAGCACGTTGGAGCATGGTCTTGGCGCGCGGTTGGTTGACCGTTCAGGTTTAAACTGGCGTTTGACGGTCTGCGGGCAAGGGATTGTAAGGCAGGCGGAAGAAAGTGAGGCTTCTGTCAGGGCGGCAGCGCTTAGCGCACGTTCAAAATCTCCAGACATGGCAGGCCGCGTTTGCATTACCAGCGCCGGGCTTGGATTTGAACAGTTGGTATTTCCCGCACTTATCAATCTGCGCCAGAATTATCCGATGATAGAATGTGACCTTATAGCCGACAGCGCTCCCTTGGATATTCAATCTGGTCAATTTGATATTTCGGTGAGGTTTGCGAAGTCAGTCCCAGGTCACCTGCTTGGCCGTAATGCTGGAGCACTGGAATTTGCTTTGTACGGACTACCCGAGTTTATCAAGAAAATAGAGGAGGCAGTTATGCAAGGGAAACCCGTTCTTGCGCCTGTTGTAGCGATGCTAACGCCGCACCTTCGCACAGCAGAGTGGTTGAGTGGGTTTGTTCAGCCGCAGGGTCCAATTACAAAGGTAAGTGATCTTGCGGTTCTGGTTTCAGCTATAAAAAACGGGTTTGGGGTCGGGTTTATGCCTGTAATTGTTGGTGAGGAGATTGAAAATCTGCTGGAATGCAAAGGCGTTGAGCGGCGGTCGCCATTCGATGTTTGGGTTTTGACTAATGAAGATTCCAAAAAGTCTGATAGAATTAGAGCGGTTGCAGCGCAGTTGTTCAGGGATATCAATTTAGCTTTGAAATAAGACCTTAACTCTGATTGGATGGGTTAGGCGTTCTCCAACTTCCAAAGCGCCGCCACCCCATCATAAAGCCGTTGCATAATTTGCATTTGGGTCACGCCAAGGCGGGCTGATGGTGAAATATCCAACAGGCCGCCTTTTCCTGCGCCGGAATGTTCGCCGCCAGCTCCTCGAATAGCGAGGCCGAGCTTTTTGGCTTCGGCGGTGATGCGGGTTAATTTTGGATCATTGGCGCATAGGTTTGGCAGTTTTACGTGCAGGGAAGCGCGCATGCCCGCACCTAAGTTTGTCGGGCAGGACGCAATAGCGCCGTAGGTATCGGACATGGCGAAGGGAGGCAGGAGTTTTCCAAGAATTGTTAGGCCGGTGTGAAGGCGTTCAAATAAGGTGTTGAGGTTGCCCCCGGTTTGCATGGACATGATGCGCAAATGATCCTCTTCGCCTACCCAAACAATAAAGTCCTCAGCCGCAGAAATATACATGCCGCGACCGTGGGGCCAATCTCCAGAAATACCCGCGACATTGAGATATTTGTCGGCACTCATATCCTTGAACATTTGATGGGAAGCAACGCGGGCATCATACTCGTTATTGTCAATTGAATGGGGCGTTCCGGGGGTGATGGAAAGGTATTTACCGCCAAAATCGGGGGTTTGGATTAGCTCGCTAAATGCTGTTATGGCCACCTGCTCAAAGGCGATTCTTTGGGCTTTGTCCATCGCGCCGGGGAGGGGGAATGTGCTTGCGTTCCGAGCAACTCGCACGCGCATGGAGACATCCCTTAAGGCCGGGTCAATAGCACCAAGGTCGCAGGAGGTCGCGCTGGTATCCCAATCATTGATCTGGGCAATGGGCGTCCCCTTGGGAATGCGGTGAAATTCGCGGATCATGGGCGCAAGTTGTGCCGCAAACAGATCGTAATCATCCGGGTGCATCGCATAAGCCCCCATCTCACTGGTTGGGTTTTGAACGCCGGTGGCGATGATTTTTTCGAGACGGGCGCGCGGGGTATCATCAAGACTATTATAGTAATCGGGGTCGAAATATTTCGCCATGAGATTGCCGGGATGATCACGCTTGATTTGAGCGATGGTGTTGATGATATCTTGTTTGGCCGGCATGGTGTTAGCTCCTGTGATTTATTTGAAAGAATAAATCAAGTTGGGCGACTAGTCCATATTTTGCTTGGAGCTTGTAAAGTATTTTGCTCGGAATTCACTGGGCGTAATGCCGCAGAACTCACGAAAGGCATGGTTAAAGGCGCTCAAGGACGAATAACCAACCTCAAATGCAATTTGGATGATTTTCCCATCAATATTTGAGAGTAATTCCATCGCATGTATCATGCGCATGCGCCGCTGCATTTGCCGCCATGTCATATTGACTTCTTCGGCAAATCGGCGTGACAGAGAACGTTGAGACACGAGGGCGGCGTTTGCCACGTCTCCAAATGTAATGTTGTTGGCGATGTTGTTTTGGTGAAGATAAGAGCGGCCTGAAGTTCTTTGGTTTTGCCTTTTGGAATCCACACATTGCTGGATTCGCCGGCCAATTCAGCACAGGTGCTTGCAAGGGTACGAAAAAAGGACTTGGCGTGCGCGCTTAAGTTTTTTGAAGTAGGCCCCCAACGTTTGGTGTGCAAAATCATTTCGCGGGCCACATTGCTCAGATTGAGAACCTGACAAGTTGAGATTTTGGAGGTGATAAAATCGGGATGGAACAATATTGAACAGCAAGTAACCTCATGGGGTATCTCAATATGAATTGGGGTGTTTGCGGGAATCCACACGGCGCGGGTCGGCGGTAAAATCCAATGTCGATCATCAGCCTCAAGCCGTAAAGCGCCTTTGGCGGCATACAAAAGATAATGGCGGTCAAAGCACATAGGCTTTCGAGATTCGGGGGCGAAAACCTTATAAAAGCAATAGGCTGGGGGTGATTGTTCGCTCATTGATTCATCAGTGTTATGTTGTCCTTGTCGCATCAAAGATGGCAGTTTGTGGCGCTGATGTCATTAGGGGCGCAAGACCTTTCCCCATTTCGGCAAATGCATCACTTGTTTTATAGGCTTCAAATGCTGACTGGCTTTGCCATAGTTGGTAGATTTGAACTCTGGTTCGTTGTTTGGCGTCGAGGCAAATTTGATAAATCTCGCATGCCTCATCACGTTTGGTTTGTGTCTCCAAATCCTGCAATATTTTTAGAGCTTGGTTGATATTTTCTGCTGAAAATGTTGCGGTAACAATTACTATTTGCATGGGTTTTCTTTGCTTTGGTTGGTTATTTATGGGCGATATATCCGTGGCTGGTGAATTTGGGTGGCCCCTCTTTGAATGGGAATTGTGTAATCCGCGTGAAGCCAGCATTTTTGAGCATTTGGGTAACTTTAGTCGGCTGATAGGCGTTATGATGCCACCTCATTTGCACAAGGGAAGTGCACCAATGGGGTTTACTTACCGCCAACAACAATTTGCCATTTGAGCGAAGCGCGCAGTGCAAGGCATGTAGTGCTTTGCTTGGTTCAGTTAGATGGTCGATGACGTGGGCGCTTAATATCAGGTCATATTTCTGGCCTTTGGATGCAACAGATTCAATATCTGCACAGAGTTGCCGAAAAATATGCGGTTGATCCGACAGGTTTTGCGCCGCCTGAGCTAGCATTTTAGGTGAAATATCAAGCAGATCAATTGCCATGGGGCGAGGGGTGTCCTCGCAAAGGGCCATGGTGAATGCACCCGAACCACATCCCGCATCCAAAACTGAATAATCTCCCTCATCCCTAATGCTTGGGATGGTTTCAAATGCAGTGGAGACAAGGTCCTTGTAGGCTTGGTAATAGCCTAGTTTGCAAACGGTTTTATGCCATCCTTTTGCCGCGCGATCATATCGTGTTGTTAGATTCGGTAATACCGATTTGATAAGGGGGAGTTTGCTAAAAGCTGACAACATTGTGAGGTTTTCCTTGTTCCAAGCAGTATAGGAAAGCTACAATTGTCAATCTGGCGTGGAACTGCCAATTTTATGCGTCAATCTGCCAATATTGTTTCGGGGTTGATGCTTGACTTTACCCCTTTGCCCTCATAGAACGCGCGTACCTATTGGGCGGTTTGCCTATAGGCGCACCCGAGGTTCCCTAATCACTGGATCCTGTCGGTTTGAAGTAAACTTAAGTTTGCTAAGAACAGAGGAGGGCGTGTTATCTTTTTAACGAGTGATGAAAGGATGAGCGATGACGAAGCGCCATACACAAAAACATAAAATTGACCGCCGTTTGGGCGAAAATATCTGGGGTCGTCCCAAGAGTCCAGTGAACGTACGTTCCTATGGGCCGGGTCAACATGGCCAACGCCGTAAAGCCAAACTCTCTGATTATGGTTTGCAATTGCGTGCCAAGCAGAAGCTTAAGGGCTATTATGGTTCGATCACCGAAAAAGCATTCCGTCGTACCTATGACGAAGCTGTGCGGGTTAAGGGTGATACGGGCGAAAATTTGATTGGTTTGCTGGAGCAACGTCTTGATGCGATTGTTTATCGCGCCAAATTTGTGGCAACAGTTTTTGCTGCCCGTCAGTTCGTCAACCATGGTCACGTGACTGTTAATGGCCAGCGGGTGAACATTCCTTCTTACCGTGTGCAAATTGGTGACGTGATTGAAGTGCGTGAGCGCTCCAAACAAATGGGCATCATCATGGAAGCCATTGCCTTGGCTGAGCGTGATGTTCCTGATTATGTGGATGTGAGCCATGAGAAGCTAACCGCTTCCCTGACACGTATTCCTTCCCTGTCCGATGTGCCTTATCCGGTGCAGATGGAACCAAACTTGGTTGTGGAATTTTATTCCAGATAATTTGCGTTCGCTAGAGTTTATCAAATTGAATATGAAAAAGGCCGCTTCGTTTGAAGCGGCCTTTTTTAATTAATGTGCGGATGCCCTGATTATTCAGGGGTATCATTGCCAGAGGTTAAGAATACATCATGATTAAAATCATAGGCGATGGGTGCGCCAGCCGGGATGTGGCTTTCGAACAAGCGTAAGCGCATATAAACTGAAATTAACTCAACGATTGTTGTCCATGAATTTGCCAAGAATTTGAAGGAGCGCTCCACTTTTCCAAATGCATTAAGTATCTGCTGAAATAAACCCAAGGTTAGTGTGCCGCCGAGAATTGATGGTCCCATGGCAATGAACGGAACAAAATTACTTGCTTGCAGATAGGCGTAACGCGCTACGTTGAAATAAAGATAATTGAAGTACAATCGGAAATAGTTTTTTTGTACTGCCCCAAAAAACTCTTGAATTGATAGGGGTTGAGAACGATTGTCGTCATCTTCACCATATACAAGTTCTTTGCGATAGGCCGCCTCTACCTTTTGATTTTCAAATTCAAGTCCTGGTAATTTAATGCCGACAACTGCTAATAACACTGTGCCGAACGTTGCTGAACCAACAGCAACCCACACGAGAGAGCCATTTACTGCTCCAAATATTGGGAGCTCAGTAATATTCTCCGATAGAGTGAAAAGTAACGGTAGGAATACGATAAGCGTCATAATTGAGCCAACAAATGAAACCGTAAGCCCTTCAACAATTCTTGAAAATCTTTGGGTATCTTCTTGAACACGCTGTGAGGCACCTTCAATGTCGCGCAACATTGGCCAATGGGCCATATAAAATGCGCTCATCCCACGGCGCCAACGGAACAAATAATGGGCAATGAAGAAGGCGTTAAGTACGGAAACAGTAATGTTTGGTAGTAAAACATAGGCGACGGTACATAACTTCTCATAAAAGACTTTTGGATCAACGGAATTTGGTTCACCCAATGCCTGTTGAATGAGGTCGTAAAATTCCCCATACCAGTCATTTAGCCCAGCGCTGATTTGCACTTGAAAATAGACGATTTCTAAAATTGTTACAGAGCCAACGACTGACCACCAGAACCACGGAGCGCGGTGGACAAAATACCACGGTACACAAAACAGATAGCCGGTCATCAATATGTATTGATAGAGCCATACTTTATCTGCGCTGAAAAAGGGTGAAGGATCCTGTTCGGTCGGTGCAATGCCGACCATGTCACCAATGGATAAAACTGAACCAAGTTGATCTGAGGCGGTGAACCATAGGGCCATGGATATAATCACCCACAGGATTGCTGAGGGAAAAAATATTTTTGGATTGGGGAAAAATGAACGGAACAAACTGGCTCTCCTGAATAGTTATCCAGCGACACTAGCCAAGAGAGTGCAACAAATGCAACCAAGAGGTAGGAGAATTACCACGCGGGTATGTAAAAATACTGAAAAACCTCGTTTATTCAATGGGATAGGGTATTGGCTTCACGAGGAATTGAAGGATTCCTAGATTACTCTTTGTGTGTACAACGCACTCTAACGCCCAGTGATATTGATTCTCTAGCCAATTAAGTTCGTGGGTTATCTCGCGGCTTCTTCTCCAATGCCGAACAATTTTCCCTTTTCGGCGATGAGTACGCAGCAGAGTGCTGACACGCCAAGTATCGTAAAACCCAGCGCTATGGGCATGATAGTTCCGTTGAAGAATTTGCTGATCACGAGGCCAATCGTTGCACCGCCGATGGTTTGGAAAAACCCGAAGGCTGAGGCGGCTGTCCCCGCCACATGACCCAACGGTTCCATGGACAGTGAATTCATATTGGATGCAATCCAGCTAAACATGAACATGGCAAGGCTTTGAAGCGTAATATAAACAGGAAATGGTACCTCTGTAACCAGAGTCAGGACGACCAACAGGCCGCTTGTAAGGGTGAAAACAATCAGGGCGAAATGAGAAATACGCCGAACGCCAATGCGATTGACAATACGGGCGTTGATAAATGATGCAACGGCCATTGTTGAAGCCATGCCCGCAAATGCGAGGGGAAACATGGGACCCAAATCGTAAATTCCGACAAATATTTGCTGGGAGGAATTAATCATGCCCATTAATGCGCCAAATATCATCATGCCAGCCAGTGCGTAAAGTATTGAAAAACGATTGGTGAATACAATAACAAAACCGCCAAATATACCTGAGAGTGAGAGAGGGCGTTGGTCAGCTTTGGAAAGGGTTTCTGGCAGGCGCAAAAATGCCCAAAGTCCAACCAGTGCGCCACCTAACCCAACAAATACACAAATACCCTGCCATGGGCTAATCAATAAAATAAGCTGACCGATGCTGGGTGCAATGATTGGTACGATCATGAGTACCATGAACGCAAGCGACATGACTTCGGCCATGGTGCGGCCCTCATATTTGTCACGTACGACCGCCAGCACAACCACACGAAAGGCTGCAGCCCCCATGCCTTGAATAAGACGGAGGGCTAAAAGGCCTTCAAAACTTGGTGCAATATTTACCGCAAGAGCAGCAATTACATAAACGCTAATGCCTACCATCAAGGGTTTTCTGCGCCCAAAGCGATCGGCCAGTGGGCCTAAAAACAATGTGGAAACGCCAATGCCAAGCAAATAAGCACTTAAAACTAATGGCCTGTCATTTGGATCAAGCACGCTAAAAGTTTCCCCAATATTGGGTAGGGCGGGTAGCATAATATCAATGGCGAGCGCATTCAGGCTCATCAAAGCGGCGATCAGTGCGATAAACTCGACACGTGAAGGCTGGCGCACTTGCGGGCGTTGTGTAGTCATCTCGTAACCTAGAGGTTTGTTGTGGTCAGTATTTTGGATGGTCCGGTGCGTCTTAAGTCTTGCCCGGCAGTGGTTTTATAAATTATATGACGCCAGCATGAACCCATTTCACCTGCTTTGGCAAGGGGGATTGTTGGTTGTTTATTTGCTCGTAAAGTGATTCAAGGAGGGGGTGCAACCCGTTGATTTGGAATCAATTTGTGCGTGGTTCTTAGCCTTGTGAACGGTGCGCATGGATATTGGGCTCGTTGAGATATGAGGCAAGGGGGCTAAATGGCCAAAAAATCAAAAGGCATTGAGTTTAGTAAAGTTCAGGTGGCGCAGGTCAGACAGGATGCCAAGCGCGCATTCTTAGCTATCATTGTGGTGAGCGTGGTTATAACCATCATTACTATCATCGAAGGGCACGGTTTTGGAACTGTTGCCTTAAGGATTTTTGCGATGATTCCTGCAATGCTGGCGCAAACCACCCTGGATTTTTACGAGCGAGCATTGGAGGGTGGATTTTCGCGGGTTCTTCAGTTGTTAAGACTGCTGATTTTTGCATATATCGGATTCATCATCGTGCAAATCCCCACATTGGTAAATGGATGGGGTTTTTAGATCGAAACAATTTTCCCTAGCTTATTACAGTCGTCCCTTAATCACATAGGTCAAAATCTGAACCACCTCATCGGGGGTTTCAGTGACCGCTAGGGCCGCTGCATCGACTTCCTTAAGGGCGTGGTGATGATCGTCCCCATGCATGACAATCAAGGGAATGCTTAGGGCGCTGGCGGCCCCGGCATCGAAGGCGGCGTTCCACTGTTTGTATTTTTCGCCAAAGCGCACCACCACAATATCCGCTTCGCCCAACAGGGTGCGGGTGCGGATGGCATTGAGCTTTGCGCCCTTGTGGTCGTGCCAGAATTTATTATCCTCGGCCCCAAGAATATTCACGCCGCAATCATCGGATGCGGCGTGGTCGGTAACGGGGGAACAAAAAGACACGGGTAGGCCAATAGCGTTACAGCCCTCAATTATTTGGTCACGCCAATCGGTGTGGATTTCGCCGGATAGATAGACATTCCAAATACGTTTGGACATTGTAGCGTGCCTCGTGTTTTGTCTGCTGTTTAGCCTTGAATGTTTAATTCAACGCCGCTTTTGGTAAGCAAATCCTGCAATTCTCCGGCTTGAAACATTTCGCGAATGATGTCCGCGCCGCCCACAAGTTCACCTTTGACATAAAGCTGGGGGATCGTCGGCCAATCCGCATAATCCTTGATACCTTGACGCAATTCGTCACTTTCAAGCACATTGGCGGTGGTATATTCAAGTCCCAGATATTTGAGCATTTGTATAACTTGTCCGGAAAATCCACATTGGGGAAAATCCGGTGTGCCCTTCATATAAAGCATGACGGGGTTGGATTTAACCTGTGCGTCGATGGCGGATTTAATGTCAGTCATTTTGGTTTCCTTTGGCATCCGTGGCCGGGGCTAGCCCCGCAACCTTTCTGGTAAGAGATTTGAAGAGACAGATCAAGGCATTCAACACGCGATAATCTGCGGCAATGGCAACGATTAAAACGAGGGCAAATCCAATTAGTGCGGCGCTCATAAATCTAACTCCTGTTTAATGCAATAGATAGGGAGTGGGCGGGTCATTGTCGAGGGGTAAATTAGTATTTGCTAATGTTGCCTAAGTCGGGCCGCAACCCAAGGGTGAGTTGTGAAGTCCTCGGTCACATCGAACAGCACGGCTTCCCACCCGTGGGCATTAGCGGCATCAACGTTTTTTTGCACATCGTCGAAGAATAGTGGAGGTTCAGTTTGCGGGCCGAGTTGCGCATCGACCGCAGAATAAAATTCCATATCTGGCTTGGCGGCCCCTAAATTTGCGGCATAGAACATGTCTTTGAAAAAGTGGGAAAATCCCACTGTGTTCCACAGGTGAAAGGCGCGCAAATGCTCCTGATTGGTGGCCATATAGGCGGCGACATCGGGGGATTTTGTGAAATCTTTGACGGCGGTGAGCATGCCCGTATTGAGCTGATTGTCATGCTTGAGCCAATAGGCGAGGAAATCCATGGCATTCCCCTTAAAGCCAATTGTGGGCAGGAATTTTGTCAATTCCGGTATGAGAGACTTTTTGCCGCGAACAACATCTCCAAACTGGGGGCCAAAGAATGTTTTCCAGTCGTCTCTACCAATGCCTAGATCATCCTTCATGTGTTGATCCCATCGCCGACAACGCGCCGGGTCAGGATGGAACATGGAATGGATGAGAACACCATCCACATCAAACAGAATGGCACGGGGCATCTCCATGCGCGGCATCTTGATGCGGGGCATCTTGATGGGGGTCATATTATTGCGGGGCGCTGGTTTGCAGGGCGAGGGCATGCAGTGCACCACTGTCCAACACGGGTTTTAGGGCGCCGTTGACCATCTGATGTTGTTTGACACGGGATAATCCATCAAAGGAAGCGGCAATAACCCGAGCAGTGAAATGATGGCCGTCATCAGTCTGCACAAGCACGTCAGCATCGGGGATTGCCTTTTGGATCAAATGTTCAATTTCTGAGGTGTCCATAATGGTAATCCTTAGTTTTCAATATATTATAGTTTTTGCATAAATTGGGGGAACCAAGCCTCGTGGGCGTTGGTTAAATCTGCAATAGATATGGCACGGGCATCCCCAAGCTTCAAGGCATCACTACCAGTTGTACCGATTTGTTGAATCGCAATGTCTAAGCAGTTGGCTTGCTCAACAATTTTTGACAGGTTTTCTGGTGCGATAGTCAGGATATAGCGCCCTTGATTTTCGCCAAAGAAACTAGCGGTAAGGTCTTGGCTGTCTGGTTGAGAAATGGTTGCACCTATGCCACTGGCCATGGCCATTTCCGCCAACGCAATTGCCAAACCACCGTCAGAGCAATCGTGCACATTGCTTGTGGTGCCGGCGCGGATGAGGGCGCGGACAAAATCGCCGTTTTTACGTTCACTGGCAAGATCAACAGGGGGTGGGGGACCTTCATGGTCCGAGTGAATTTGGCTCAGATATTCTGATTGGCTTAGGTGAGTCCCCCATTCCTTTGGCGCACCGATTAACAAAATTGCATCATCCTCGGCGTTGAAACCGATGCGAGCCATTTGTGTGTGATCAGGCAACAGTCCAACCCCGGCCATGGTGGGGGTGGGCAGAATACCAACACCATTGGTTTCGTTATAAAGGGAAACATTGCCCGAAACGATGGGAAAGTCGAGTGCTTTACAGGCCGCGCCGATGCCTTTTATTGCGCCGACAAGCTGACCCATAATTTTTGGTTTTTCCGGGTTTCCGAAATTCAAATTATCTGAGCAGGCGAGGGGTTCAGCTCCGGTTGCGCTGAGGTTGCGCCAGCATTCAGCGACCGCTTGCTTACCCCCTTCAAACGGGTCTGCTTCGCAATAGCGTGGGGTGACGTCCGAGGAGAAAGCCAATGCTTTGCTGGGGTGGCCGTCAACGCGTACGACACCGGCATCCCCGCCGGGGAGTTGTAAGGAATTGCCTTGAATCAACGTGTCATATTGTTCCCAGACCCAGCGGCGCGAGGAAAGATTGGGGGAGCCGATAAGCTGCAATAAGGCATCTGCGATGTCGGTTTGGGGTAGGTCGCGGCTTGGTTCAATCGGTGGTTCAGTTGCGATCCATGGGCGGTCATATTCAGGGGCCTCGTCGCCCAGCTCTTTGATGGGCAGGTTGGCGACTTCGGTGCCCTGCCAAAGAATACGAAACCGTAAGTCGTCGGTGGTGATACCAACGGTTGCAAAATCCAATTCCCATTTTTCAAAAACGGCGCGGGCTTCCGCTTCTTTTCCGGGCGCAAGACCATAAGCATGCGCTCCTGGCTTTCCGAGAGCATCATTTCGTAAGGGGTCATGTTGGTTTCGCGTACCGGTACATGGTCAAGGTTGAGTTCGACGCCCAAGCCCCCTTTGGCCCCCATTTCGACCGCCGAGCAGGTGAGACCCGCCGCGCCCATGTCCTGTATGGCAATGACGGCCCCGGTGCCCATGAGTTCGATGGTGGCTTCCATCAGGCGTTTTTCGGTGAAGGGATCGCCAACCTGCACTGTAGGTCGTTTTTCTTCGATGTCATCGTCAAATTCTGCTGAGGCCATGGTGGCACCGCCCACCCCATCGCGTCCGGTTTTTGCGCCCAGATAAACAATTGGCAAACCTACGCCCTTGGCCTCGGAAAGAAATATCTTATCCGTATCGGCAAGGCCGGCTGCAAAGGCGTTCACCAGATTATTGCCATTATAACGCGGGTTAAATTCAACTTCGCCCCCAACGGTGGGAACGCCAAAACAATTGCCATAGCCGCCAATTCCGGCGACGACACCGCTCACCAGATGCCGGGTTTTATGATGATCAGGTTCGCCAAATCTGAGGGCATTCATGGCGGCGATGGGGCGCGCGCCCATGGTAAATACATCGCGTAAAATGCCGCCGATGCCAGTTGCTGCCCCTTGATAGGGTTCGATATAGGAGGGGTGATTGTGGCTTTCCATTTTGAATATCACCGCTTGTCCATCACCGATATCCACAACGCCTGCATTTTCGCCGGGGCCAAGGATCACGTGTTTGCCCTTTGTGGGCAGGGTGTGGAGCCATTTTTTGGAACTCTTATAGGAGCAATGCTCGTTCCACATGGCCGAGAATATACCAAGCTCTGTATAGGAAGGTTCGCGGCCAATCAGATCAAGGATTTTTTGGTATTCCTCTTCGTTCAACCCATGGTTGGCGATGAGATCTGGGGTGATTTGTGGCTCGTTAGGTAGGGTCATGTTGTCCCCATCTTTGATAAAATTCAACTGTGCTGCCTCCGGAAATACCCGTTCCACTCCTGTGCCCGTTCTTCGCCAAACAGCCACACGTTTGTTGGAACTAACATTGAATAATGAATTTACTTCTGTGCATAGCTTGTTGAAGTCAATGTCCTCAAAAGTAGAAATGTTATCATAAATGAGAATATCAAGTGGATTTTTTTTAGTGTAATTCTTATCTAGTTTTTTCTTCAGCCTCTTAACAAACCATTCTATGCTTCGCTCTCCATTAGACTTCTGCTTTTCCTGATCGACGTGTATGTCTCGATTGTTTTCGGGCGAACTAATAGCTGCCCTGTATTCCTCATCTCTTCTTCGAGCGGGTTCCATTACCTCCGTAATTTCTACAAAACGTATTTCTCCTTCTGGAGTCCTCATCTTGCCATCAGGCCATGGTTCATTAGCGCAAAGGCGACATTCCTTAGCGCCGATTGCTAGGGCGAGGTCGCGTAGGCAGAACGCCTCCTGCAAATCCCTATTTTCCCTTTTAAGAAGTAGATCGTGAGTTTTAGTAATTATATCTATTTCGCTAACTAGCTTGGCGAAATCTTCCGTTGGCTGCCAAATTCGGAGTTTTTCGAGTATTTTGTCGTCAAACAGACTTTGTGGCTCGTTGGGAATTCGCATTAGCCGGGGTAGCCTTTATCTGAATGATTGGGTTTAAAACGATCAATGCCGATGAATATCACACTCAATATGGATAAAAATACGAGCAATTCTGCGCTGTTGCGCATGGTTTGGAGAAAGCCAAGGTCGTCCATATTAAAAGCGGGGTAGGGGTATTCGCCAATGAATGTACCGCGCACAAGGATATAGGCAAGGTACAGCAATGGCCCTGCCAGCATTTTGGCAATGTTCCATAACGTCATGGAGCCGGAGCGGTTGAACAGTGCAAACCAAGCTATATATGTGATGGGAAGCACATAATGTAGGGACGTATCTGTGACAGCGGCTAGCCCCTCAGGGTTCCAAATGGGTGAAAGTACGAAATGGTAATAGAGGAAAACCAAGGCGATGGCAGCGGCCGCCGAAGCGCAGGCCAAAGGGGCGCGCAAAAAACCAAGCCAAGCAATATTTGGAAACAAATATGCCGCGTAGATTAATATCAACATGAGGTTTGTCAGGTTGGTAAAATAGCTGTATTGGCGAACAATGGCCGCAAACAAGTTAAGGCCTTCGTCTATGTAGCTGGGGACATAGATACTAAAATGAACAAACAACGTGACGATTCCGAGCACAAAGCCAAAAAGAGCGAGGAATTTTTTCATCAGTCAGTTCCTTCAACGTGGGGTTTATGCAACGGCGCGAATAGCGCTTTCAAACAGGGCGCGCCCATCTGTGCCCCCATGGGCCGCTTCGATCAGGTTTTCGGGGTGGGGCATTAGGCCAAGCACGTTTTTAGAGCTATTGAGTACCCCGGCTATATCATTGATCGAGCCGTTGGGATTGGTGCCATCCGCATAGCGAAAGGCGACTTGTCCATTACCCTCAATTTCTTTTAGGCTTTCAGGGGAAGTGAAATAATTTCCATCATGGTGGGCTACGGGGCAGCGAATAATCTCACCCTGTTCATATTCAGAGGTAAATATTGTATCCGCATTGCTCACCTCTAGCTTTATCTCTTTGCAGACGAATTTTAGCGATGCATTACGCATCAGGCCGCCGGGCAATAATCCTGCTTCGGTGAGGATTTGAAAGCCGTTACACACCCCCAAGATTGGCGTGCCGCGCTCAGCGTATTGGCGTACCTGTTCCAGGATGGGCGAGCGGGCGGCAATGGCCCCGGCGCGCAAATAATCGCCATAGGAAAAGCCGCCGGGAATGATAATGAGATCGGTTTTGGGCAGCTCTTCTTCCTGATGCCAGATCAGGTTGGGCTTAACCCCAGAGATCAGCGCAATGGCGGCGATCATATCGCGGTCGCGATTTGAGCCGGGGAATTGGATAATTGCTGTTTTCATCTTTGACTGTGTCCGCCAGATTCTGAGATGAGGGGGAATCGATGGGGTCTTTTCATCCAAAATTGGCTTATAAAGCAAGGGGAGATACGAAAAAAAGGCGTATATGAATAAAGGATGCAGATGAAAAAATGACGTTTAACGCATTGCTTAGTTTTCTAATGCGAACAGTTTGTAGGATGCAAACGAAAAAAACACCCCCAATGCAGCTTCGATATAGCGGCGAGCGTGGGCATAAGCTGTTCGGATTGGATTGGCTGACAAGGCAACCGCCCAAGCGCCATGACAAGAAAATGAAATGATAAAGGCACCGGCTATGAACAATGCAATAATTTCGGCACCAGCCCCATCCGTTGCCCCAATCGAGGCAATTGCCAACCAAAATGCAATTGCCTTCGGATTTGTGACTTGCAAGAGATAGGCTGCAAAGAAATATTTTAGTGGGGATTTCTTGGTGGTTGAAACCAGTTGAAATGAGGGGGGATGCAGTGCCTTTTTGAATGCTCCATAGGCCAACCATAGCAAGTAAGCAGACCCTATGACCCGCAGTGCGGTCATTCCCCAAGACACTTGTGATAAAAGCAACCCAATTCCCAACATGGTAAGAATGTTGATTGTGGTGCTGCCTAAAGCAATTCCTAGCGTTGCAATCAACGCCGGAGATCGACCTTCACTTGTGGCGATGCCAATCAGCATAGCTACCGATGGCCCTGGCGAAGAAGCACCAATTAGTAAAATGGAATAAGCGGCAATAAATCCGGGCAAATACACGGGAAAGTCCATCAACATAATTTCATCTTTAATTAGATTTCTTTTATGCAACAGTAATGCGTTTGCTCAATATGACAAGGGGCGCAAAAGCGCCCCAGTCCATTTCATTTAATTTTGAGTTTTATCCGAATTATTCAGCCGGTGCACTGGCTATGGGGGCACGTCGGGGCAAACCTTGTTTGGCGCTTGGCAAATAGGCCCAATTGGGGCGCGTGAACAAGAACTTGCCATATCCGGTTGTCTTGATGATGAAATATAGTACGACCGGGGCAATCATCGATACTAAAAATACAACGCTTGAAAGAATGTGCGGATTAGATATCAGGTCCAGCTTAATAAGTGCCACGCGAACAATAGACATGGGCAGGGCAAAGGACAGATAGATAACAATCGAATGCGCACCAACCCATGTGAGCCAATTCATTGAGGCATAGGGCGCCAATAAGGCGGCGGCGGTAAGGATCGCCATTCCACCGGCAACCGCAAGGGCAAAGTGTAGACCGGGCAGGGCAGCTAGGCCCATTTCAGTGTGAAAAGGGGTGATCTCAAATCCGGGGGAGAACACAAGTGCGCCGTTAACAAGAGCCCATCCAACTAAGCCCATAAGAGCGATGGATTTATGATCTTCAATCCAAGCAACAAAACGGAATATTTGTGGCGCGGCAACATAGCCGAGGTAAAAATAGACGAAATATTCAGCGAATTGATTAACTGCATAGGAGCCGGTTTTAACAGTGAGCATTTGCAGTACAAGTGCAATGGGTAATGCGACCCAATGGGGAACGCGCAAATCCCAAAGAATTTTTGCTGCGAGCGAGAACACACCTAGCATATAAATGAACCATAGGACGCCATAGGGCTCGACAATGGAAATCGCAACAGTTGAAAGAGCTTCCATGGGTGCAAGACCGCCCAGCACCATTTTAGTGCCGATATGGATCAGCATCCAAAGCGCATAAAAGTAGAAATAATGCACGGCGCGTCGATCGGTGAACTTGTTCCAAGGCCGCGCGATAACCTGACTTAGGAACAGACCTGAGATTAAGAAAAACTCGGGCATGCGAAATGGGGTTGCAAAGCCAATAATATATCGAAGATAGGAAATGTCGCCGGTATCCTTGCCAACAGAATTGGCTGAATACATCATCACAACAAGAATGATTGATATGCCTTTTGCCGTATCAATCCAGTTTAGTCTTTTGCCATCCGCCATGGTCAAATCCTCTTTTATCGAAATCTAGTCAGTTGGCCCCTGATGAAATGACTATAGCAGAGAAAGCGGTAAAACCCGCTCACGGAAGCGTGAGGATACAGGCTTTCAAGCGTTTACCTTAACTGGTTAGGTTAATGGAGGATGGATAAAAATTGATAAAAATTTGAAGGAATTAAGCGGGATCACATAAGGACCCGAAATATTGAGTGATTTATGACTTATACAAGGGCAATAAAAATGCCGTATAGGTAAAGGGCTGCGTTAAGGCGATAGGAAGAATCGGCATTATTGCAAGAATTGAGAATACCGAGAGGGAAACCACCATCGGTTTAACCCGTGACCGGTACGAGCGCATATGGGAGAATCATTAGGCCCATTGAAATAATGAATGCGGCGGTGAGGGATAATTTACGGATCATAGGGCCAAGTTCTCAAATTTTACTTAGATTGAAAGCGTCAATGCAAGGATGCGTTAACTTAGGATGCGCACCCTATAATCCTCTATCACCGTATTTGCCAAGAGTTTTTCGCACATATCCTTAAGAATGTTTTTTGCTTTGGCCTCATCTGTTTCGTTAAGTTCCACATCAAAGGTTTTTCCCTGGCGTACGGAGCCAATATTTTCAAAGCCCAGGCCGCCCAGTGCGCCTTCAATTGCTTGACCTTGGGGGTCAAGAACGCCATTTTTTAAGGTAACTGTTATGCGCGCTTTCATTGAATTTCCTATTCAACTAATCTTATTCAACTAATCTTGGGCCAGTGCTCAGTGCATTTTCTGTTTCGACAAGAATGCCAAGCCGCTGGGCAACTTCGCGGTAGGCATCGGCGAGGTCGCCCAAGTCTTCGCGGAATACGTCCTTGTCCAATTTTTTGCGGGTTTTGGCGTCCCACAGGCGGCATGTGTCGGGTGAAATTTCATCGGCGACAACAATGCGCATTAGATCCCCTTCAAACTGGCGACCGCATTCGATTTTGAAGTCTACCAATTGAATACCAACCCCTGCGAACAGGCCGGAGAGAAAATCATTGACCCGAACGGCCAGGGACATGATGTCATCGAGTTCCTGGGGAGTTGCCCAGCCAAAAGCTGTGATATGTTCCTCGGAGATGAGGGGATCGCCCAGAGCATCATCTTTGTAGTAAAATTCGATAATTGAGCGGGGCAGGCGGGTGCCCTGTTCCAACCCCAAGCGTTTAGAGATGGAGCCGGCGGCGATGTTGCGCACGACCACTTCAATGGGGATGATTTCAACTTCTTTTATCAGCTGTTCGCGCATGTTGAGACGACGTAAGAAATGGGTCGGTACGCCCAAATTATTCAGCTTGTTAAAAACAAATTCTGAAATTCGGTTGTTTAGCACGCCTTTGCCGTCAATAATCTCATGCTTTTTGCCGTTTTGGGCAGTGGCGTCGTCCTTGAAATGCTGAATAAGGGTGCCCGGTTCTGGCCCCTCATAAAGGGTTTTGGCTTTGCCTTCGTAGATTTTGCGTCTGCGGGTCATATTGTTGGCCTGACTAATAAACAAGAGACTCGATAAATTGGGGTGAATTTGACAGTCTCATCGCCAT
>JAJRRG010000070.1 GCA_024279675.1 Alphaproteobacteria bacterium | reverse complement strand
TGACTAACAAAAGACATCAATCCCAACGGCACTGTTTTGAGTTCATCTGAGTTAAGGAACAGAAGTGGCCGCAGAAGTTCATCCCAATTATTGATGAATGCTATAACGAAAATCGAAACGAGTGCGGGCTGAGCGAGGGGCAAATAGACTTTCCAAAAAATCTGAAACGGTGTTGCACCATCCACATAGGCTGCGTCAGCATAGTCATTGGGCAGGCTGCTAAAATACTCTCGCAACATAAATGTTCCAAACGCCCCAATAAGAAAAGACGGTACAATCAATGGTAAGAAGGTATCGATCCATCCAAGCTGCCGCATGATTAGAAATTCGGGAATGATGGTCACCTCAACAGGAACAAAAGCGGTGACAAGCACGAGCGCGAACAGCCAGTTTTTGCCGGGCAGATCCAATCGCGCAAAGGCGTATCCTGCGAGAGAAGTGGCAAACACCTGCCCAATGGCAGACATAAAAGAAACAAATGCTGAATTGCGAAAGAACACCACAAAATCGCGTTTAGTCCAGATCTCGGTATAATTGGCGAACGGTTCATCAGTGAAAAGAAGCTTGGGAACAAAACTAGGTGGAATTTTAAACACGTCGCGCGGTTCCTTGAAGCTGGTAATCAGCATCCAAATGAAAGGCATTAAGGTCATCAATGCATAAACCACCAAAACTGTATAAAGCAGGAACAGCGTCGTGCGAGCAGAGCCACGAATGGGGTGAGTATTAGTCTTCATGAACCCACCTCTTACGGAAATAAAAATTGGTCAACGTGAACAACCCCAAAACAAAACACATGATATAAGATAGAGCGGCGGCATATCCCATTTCAAACTCCACAAAAGCATTTTGATAAACAAAGAACGCGAGTGTGGTTGATGCCCGATTGGGCCCACCGTTAGTCAAAGCATAAGTAATCTCAAAAGTTTGAGTTGAACGCACCAGCGACAAGATCATCACAAAGAACAGACTACGCGTCAGCATGGGCACAGTAACTCTGAAGAAACGTTGCATGGGCGTTGCGCCATCGACCCGAGCCGCCTCATAAAGTGTTGGGTCAATGGTTTGCAGACCCGCCAATAATAGGATCATATAAAACCCCACATCTTTCCATATCGACACTATCGCTACTGCGGGTAGAGCCCATGTTGGGTCTGCTAACCATGCAGGCGGATGATCAACGCCAATAGAAATTAGAAAATTGTTCAGCAACCCGAATTTGGTAGAAAATATCCAACGCCAAGCAAGAGTAACCGCCACAGTTGAGGTAATGTAGGGCAAGAAAAATGCGCCGCGAAAGAACGTGGAGCTGCGCAAGCCATTATTCAAAAGAACAGCCAATGTAAGCGCCAATAAAATCGATCCGGGTACATAAATGGCCGAAAAATAGGCAGAGTTTAGAAAAACTTTGTGAGCAGTTGGCGAAGAAAAAATATGCGCGTAGTTGTTAAAACCAACGAAAAGAGGCGTATCAAATATTTTCCAATCGAAAAAAGACAGTACAAACGACCAGGCAATCGGAACAAGTCGAAACATCACAAGACCGATGATAGTCGGCGCTAAAAATATCAGTGCCGTAATCCTGACTTTACGAGAAGCTTGCATGAGGATTTTTTTCCATCGGAAGAGAACTGGGAATGAAGTCAAGCCGGGCAGGAATATGCCCGGCTTGCTAACTTAATCTTAACGTGACAGCACGTCGTTGCCATAAAGCACAAATGCTGCAATCGCGTCGTCTAACGATTTACGACCATTCAAAACTTCGTCCAGTTCGCCGTTCATACCGCTTGAACCAGTCGAGTCATATCCACGCCATCCGCTCCAACTTTTGGAGAAACCAGTATAGACATTTTGCGCGCCTATCTCAAGCAACAGACCTTTGTTTGCTGGCATCTGGTCACTTTCCAACCAATCCTCAGAGGTTGCGATTCCAATATAAGCGGGCACTTTACCACCCAAGAAATCCGATGCTTCACGCCCGGCGCCAACCATATGTTGGATGAAAGCCCAACCTAATTCGGCATTGTCCGAATTACTGCCAACCGACAACATATCGGCCCACGCGTAGGCAGCAGCTGTTTCTGGTGTTGCATCTGGTCCCATTGGAACCTGCGCAATACCCCAACGAAAGTCATCGCCAGCCACTTCACGCACATTGGCGATGTTCCATGAACCATCAACCCACATAGCGGCCATTCCCAATGCCATAACATCTTGCTGACGCACGCCTTCCATTTCTTGTGGTTGGGGCGCAACTTTTTCAACGTTGACCAGATCAGTCAGGAACCGCAACGCATTGACAGCTTCATCATTTAGATCCAGCGCAGTCTCGTCATCGTTTAGGTAACGGCCACCGTTACGAAAAACCCATGGCTCAATATGGGCGTAGCGGCCATAAAGCCACATTCCCCATTGATCGACATTTCCATCATTATCTTCGTCGATTGTTAGCGCCTTTGCTGCCGACAAAAAGTCGTCCCAAGTCCAATCAGCCGTTGGCATTGGCACGCCTGCCGCCTCAAACATATCAATGTTATAATACAAGACTGGCGCGACCCAGTTCTGCGGGAATGCGACACGTTTGCCGTCAATTAAACCAACCGAAGTAGCCCCTTCATAGTATTCACTCAGTTCGACATCCGTAATCACACCAGACAAATCCGCCAGATTGTCTGCAGCGGCCCATTCTTTGACAAAGCCCGAAGACATCATAAACACATCTGGCAAGTCTCCGGCTGCTGCTAAAGCAGATAGCCGCGGCCAATAATCTTTTGGCGGCATAGCCGATGTTTCAACTGTTACACCTGGATTTGCGGCCTCAAAGGCAGCAATTGCGGCTTGTTCAACTTCCAATTGCGTAGGATCCCACGACATATATGTCAGCGTGGTATCTTGTGCATAGGTCATGCCAGTCGCAAGAACTAGCGCACCAATAGTAGTAAAAATCGTTTTCATTTAATAATCCTCCTTGAATTTCTATAATATGTTCCATCAAGGAATAAAATCAAGCCCATAATGCTCAAACATGTAAAAATCATATAATTATGAGTCAGTGTATTGTTTTTGAACGACAATTATTCGTTCTTAAAAGCACTATCATAGGATTATTATGAGAAAATTCGTTGAGTGCTTTTGAGGTGTCCCTAGATTTGTGGACGCTTTGTTTGGTAATTTTAGAACCAAGGGGACAGTGATATGAACAAGGGAATACAATTTACGAATGAGATTAAGCAAGATGGTGTTGCACACACCTGGAAAGCTCAGTTTTCACAGTCACCGCATGTTAAAGCTGTCTGACGCCAGCGCCTATGGCTGGTTTTATCTCAGCACAATCCTCAACGATTACAGCCGCTATATTATCTCGTTCAAATTGTGCACGAACATGGGAACTGAGGATGTGACAGATACTCTCATAAATTATACATCCTCTGGACCCAAAAACCCTGCCGACGGACTGTTTTGACAGTGGTTGGATGAAGAGTTTTGCTATCAAAGCCTTTTGAGTTTTCGTTCAGCTCAACCACTTCCCTTAAGGACAATCCTTTTCTATTTTTGCCTTTTCGTGCATTCGTGGGCAATTGCTGGACAAACGCCAAAACCCTTTTTAGTAAGCGCATTTGCAATAAGCCCGACCCAAGAATTTTGAACATCGGTTTTAGTGCTGTTCTGAAATCAAGTTTTAATCTTGCAGATTTGTTATCGTGCGCGCCCATAAAGCGCTCAAACAATTCCTCAAAGGTAATTGGGAATCCAGTTCGCCACTAAGAACCACGCAGGTCTACGCAAAAGCAAGCACCGAAAGCTTGCCTCAGCTTGCATTCAGCAAATCATATCTAAAATATTGGAGCGGGTGGAGGGAATCGAACCACGCGCGTTAGCGCAAAACTAAAAACCGAGGGTTTGCTCTACTTACACAAGTTAAATAAGGCCTAGGGAATTGGAGCGGGTGGAGGGAATCGAACCCTCGTATTCAGCTTGGAAGGCTGCTGCTCTACCATTGAGCTACACCCGCTTAAGGTGTCCAATTAGATGTGTGAAATGGTGGAGGGGACTGGATTCGAACCAGTGTACGCTAAGCGGCCAGATTTACAGTCTGGTGGATTTAACCACTCTCCCACCCCTCCAACAATCACATGAAAATGCACAATACCCATCAAAGGATTACACATTCTAAAC
>JAJRRG010000069.1 GCA_024279675.1 Alphaproteobacteria bacterium | reverse complement strand
TAGTGAAGGCTATTCACGGTACGCAAAATCTTTAATTTCCGTTGGCGGTCAAAGCACGGGATCAGATGTTAATACAGGTATGCTGGTGGAGCTTGTCGCTCTGCAAAATCCCTATTCGTTGACCCCCGGGGATGATCTTTCCATTCAATTGTTTTTTGAGGGAGCACCGTTGGGTGATCATCAAATTTCGATCTTTAAGCAAAGTGAGGACTTACTCGTGGAGCGCGTGCGTACTGATGAAAACGGACAAATCGTCCTGACGTTGGACGCAAACACAAAATACCTGTTTAATGCCATTAAGATGGTGGATGTAGAAGGGCAGGGCAAAGAAGTATGGGAAAGCTATTGGGCCTCGTTGACCTTTGAGATTCCCGAATAACCAAGCTAGAGGGAGCCAAAAATTGCGATTTTTAGCGTGAATATTACAATTCTTAAACTCACAAAAAAGGGCCGCTCAATTGAGCGGCCCTTTTTATTTAGGTATGAAGCCAAAGAGCAAAATCTAAAGGCTCCCTATTGTCCACCACCCAGTGAGTGAACGTAAACGGCCAATTGTTTGACCGTTGCATCCCCAAGTTTGGTTCCCCAAGCTGGCATCACACCATGTTGAGGGGAATTAACTTGGTTGGTAATTGCTTCCAACGAACCGGCAAACTGAAAAATGGCGTTATTAAGAGCCGGTGCGCCTATATATATGTCACCTTCACCCGTTTCCCCGTGGCAAGCAGAGCAATTATCAAGGAATATTTCATGGCCCTCAGTCGTTTCTTCGCCACCCTCAAATCCACCAAGGAATGTTGCATAGCGAGCAACAAGACTGATTTCTTCTCGCGATAGAAGTTCATCGGCGCCAAAGGCACTCATTTCACTAAACCGTGAGTCAAGATCTGCCTCATACCGAATACCATGAGAAATAGTTGCATAAATTTCATCAACGGTTCCGCCCCATAGCCATTCGTCATCATTCAGATTAGGGAAGCCCAGCGACCCTTGTGCGCCAGAACCATGACACTGGACACAATTAACCTTGAAAGCGGCATTTCCACCGGCGCGAGCAAAGCGAGACAATTCTTCATCGGCAACGATATCAACGACGTCCATCGCGGCAATTTTTTCAACAAACACAGCTTGCCCGGCTTTAGCCTCAGCAATTTTGTTTGCAACATCGCCCCGTGAGGAATAACCCAATAGTCCCGGAGTTGCCCCCTTAAAAAGCGGAATGGCTGGCATGGCAATCATATAACCAAAAGCCCAGACAATGCAGGTATAAAACGTCCACAACCACCAGCGTGGCAGGGGATTATTTAGCTCTTTGATCCCATCCCATTCATGCCCAGTTGTTTCAACACCACTGATCTCGTCAATATCGCTTTCACTCATTATTTTTATCCTCAGGCACGATGGTTTCATCTCTCAATGGGATACCGGCGGCATCAATGGCTTTGCTTTTCGACCCTGGCAGGAACAGCATAATCAGCACCCCCAGCCAAATAACGAACATATAAACTAGCCCCCAACTATCGGCGAACTCACGAAAAATTCCATAATCCATAATTTTCCCCTATCTATAATTTGCTTCAGGTTCATAGGTTGAGAAATCAACCAGGGTGCCGAGCATTTGTAAGTACGCAATCATGGCATCCATTTCTGAGACCATCTCAGGATTTCCGTCATAATCTTCGATACGAACATTGATGTAACGGCCCTCAATTCCCGAAGAATCAAGGTCCGGGTTGGCCTGTGCATGAAGATCAGAAAGTGCGTTTTCAATCATACTTTCATCATAGGGCACACCAACCATAGCATTGGCCTTAAGGGCCGATGATATCAGGTCTGTTTCAAGCGGTGTGTTTTTCATGAACGCATACGTGGGCATCACAGATTCAGGCACAACAGAGCGTGGATCGGTTAAGTGACGCACATGCCATTCATTTGAATAGCGATCCCCAACCCGGGCCAGATCGGGCCCGGTACGTTTTGACCCCCATTGGAAAGGATGATCATACATGCTTTCTGCCGCCAAAGAATAGTGGCCGAAACGTTCAACTTCATCCCGAAAGGGCCGGATCATCTGTGAATGGCACAAATAGCACCCTTCGCGGATATAAATATCTCTGCCCGCCAGTTCCAAAGGCGTGTAGGGGCGCATCCCCTCCACTTTTTCGATTGTGTTTTCAAGGTAGAAAAGTGGCGCGATTTCCACAATCCCCCCGATTGAAACCACAAGAAGTGACCCAACCAACAAAAATGAAGCATTACGTTCGATTGCACCGTGTTTGTCTAATAGTCCCATAATGATGCCTCCTATTCTGCGGGTTGTGCGTTAGCGGGAATACTGCCGGGAATAGGACGTTCATTACGTTTACGTCCTAAAATGGTCATCCAGATATTGTATGCCATGACACATCCACCCGTAAGATAAAGTAGGCCACCAATCATACGCAGGATGTAATAAGGTTTCATTGCTGCAACGGATTCTGCGAAGGAATAAACCAAGAAGCCCTGGCTATCATATTCACGCCACATCAAACCCTGGGTAATGCCAGAAACCCACATCACCGAAGCGTAAATAACAATACCAAGTGTTGCCAGCCAGAAATGCCAGTTGACCATGCGAATGGAATATAGGCCACCGCGGTTCCAGAGGCGTGGCACCATATAATAAAGAGCACCAAAGGTGATCATGCCAACCCAGCCCAAAGCGCCGGAATGCACGTGCCCGATTGTCCAATCGGTGTAGTGCGAGAGACCATTAACAGCCTTAATCGCCATAACCGGGCCTTCAAATGTGCTCATGCCATAAAAGGCAACAGCCAAGACCATCATACGGATAATCGGGTCAGTCCGCATTTTGTCCCATGCCCCTGAAAGGGTCATCAAACCATTGATCATCCCACCCCATGAAGGCATCCACAACATAATGGAAAACGCCATGCCCAAAGTCTGCGCCCAATCGGGCAATGCCGTATAATGCAAATGGTGAGGGCCAGCCCAGATATAAAGGAAAATCAGGGACCAGAAGTGAATGATTGAAAGGCGATAAGAATAAACCGGACGTTCCGCCTGTTTGGGAAGGAAATAATACATCATCCCTAGGAAACCGGCGGTAAGGAAAAAGCCAACCGCATTATGTCCGTACCACCATTGGGTCAGGGCGTCTTGTACGCCAGCGAACAAGGAGTAGCTTTTTGACCCCAAGAAGGAGACCGGCATTGCCAGATTGTTGACGATATGAAGCATGGCAATGGTGACAATGAAGGCCAGATAAAACCAGTTTGCCACGTAAATGTGGGGTTCTTTGCGTTTGATCAGCGTACCCATAAACAGGACGAGATAGGCAACCCAAACAATGGTGAGCCAAATATCGGTGTACCATTCTGGTTCCGCATATTCGCGCGACTGGGTAATACCAAGTAAATAACCGGTAGCCGCCAGCAGGATAAAAAGTTGATACCCCCACATAACGAACCAAGCTAGACCGCCACCAAAAAGCCGCGCCCGACAGGTGCGCTGAACCACATACATGGACGTAGTGATGAGAGCCGTACCGCCAAATGCAAAAACGACCGCTGAAGTATGAAGCGGGCGCATGCGGCCAAAGGAAAACCAAGGTTCCCACATAAATTCAGGCCATGCCAATTGCGACGCGATAATCACCCCTTGGGTGAATCCGATAACGCCCCACATCATGGTAAGGATTGAACCTACCCGGATTGGCCCGTCCATATATTCGTTCGGGTCATCTTTGATGGCTGGTGTGAAATTGACCATGCGCAATAGGATAATTGTCGCGATGCCCAAGGACATGGCAATAATTAACATGTGGATTCTAAATGCGCTGTCCTGGGCAAAAGCTGCAAGTAACAAAGTTGCAAAGGTGCCGAATCCAACGACGATTGTGCTTGTGATATTTCTCATGTTCGTCCCTTAATGACTAACCTAGATAGCTCGTTCTAAGAAGAATAAGCTATAAGTAGTATGATTCTAGGCCAGTGTCCCCTGTATGCAGCTCCAATGTGTGCATAAACCAATACGTATTGAACGCCGTCTCATATTATTTCAACGCTTGAATGAATCGTTGACCTAAATCAAGGCGGCGTTTTGTCTCATGTGGGCAAATCGCACCTTCGCCCTAAGGGTGAGTTTTCGCATTGTTCGTCAGCTATTATAATAGGGGAGAGGACGTATGCCTTCCATGCCAGAAAATGAGCTAACGCACATTTTAACGCGTTTCGAGCGAGTGTGCGTCGTGCAATTGAATTTGTGTAAAGAACTTGAAAACATTGCAGATAGTTTGGGGGGGCAAGTGGACCGGCATCAATGTGCATTGATGGCCAGTGAGCTTGAGCGTGTCATGGATAATGCCCATGACTTTGAAAAGAAAACACTTTTCCCAGCCTTAAAACAAGCCATGGGCATGCAGGATGTTGCGCAAATCAATCCGTCTGAAAAATTTGGTTTTCTCACGCAACTGGAAAGCGAACACGAGGACGATGTTGGCTTAGCCGGTGAGGTCGTGGAAGCTTTGAACCAACTTGCGGATGATTCCGCTAAAATTTCCCCCGATGCAATCGGTTACCTTTTACGTGGGTTCTTTGTCGGCCTTCGGCGTCATTTGGCCCTTGAGGGACAAGTTTTGCGCAACGCGACTACAAAAATATAATCTAGCAAGCGGCAATCTGGACTAACGCACCTAGCGATAGGTATATCCGCAGCTGGCCAACAATCGATCAATATCAGGCACGCTAATATGGCGATGGTTTTGAATTTTTATGACGCCACTGGTGCGTAGTTTCGTGAATTGGCGTGAGACGGTTTCAATTGTAAGTCCGAGAAAATCCGCAATATCAGACCGGGTCAGGGGCAGATCAAACGATATGCTTTTGTCACTATGATCGGGGTCCTTGTGGGTCGCAATCAGATATAAAAAGCTGGCAACTTTTTCGGTTGCCGTTTTTCGTCCCAGTGTCAGCATCCATTCACGGGCCTCATCCAGTTCGCGCAAAGTTTGATCAAGCAAGCGTCGTTCTAGCGCGGGGTTTTTGGCAACGAGATTCTCCACCACCTTTTTGGGCATGCGACATAATTCAACGTCTGAGGCCGCATCCGCATTAAGATTGCTTTCCTTGGCATATAGGCGACCAAGAAAGTCCGGGGCAAATTGTAGACCCACAACCTGTTGGCGTCCATCTTCAAGCACTTTGGAGAGCTTGATAACGCCGCGCATGACGGATGCATAGGATTCAATCGGGTCCGCATCGTTGATCAGTTTGTCGCCTGCTTTGCGGCTGATCTGACGACTATGTTTGCCCAATTCAATAAGTTCGTCATCCTCCAGAACGCCACAAATACCCCGATGGCGCGCTTCGCAATTCTGGCAAAGCACAGGTACGCTAGAATTGTGAATATCTAACCGTTCGCCACTATTGGTTTTTTGTGCGCCCGCGCCGGGTTTGTTTTTTTGCATACAAGCAGTCTTTACATATTGAAATAGTTTGGGCCAGCCCCCCTTCAGGGGGCGTAAATTTAATTTTCTGATCGGGGTCTTTAAGCACACAGGCCCCGCAATGGATACAGACACTTTGGTCAATATTATATTCCATTGCGCCGCGCCGTTGCCGCCATTTAATCGCGGTGCTGGGGCAAAGTTGGGCCAAAACCCCATAGTGAGTTTGCCCTTCAGTTTTTGCCTGCTGTCTAGGGTTATGTATTTGTAAAAAAGACGGCTGGTCAGCCCTCTGCTCAATATTGGTCAGGGCAAGGGAGGTAGTTTTGTCAAACACCAGCACATTATCAATATCGGGATAGGTCGGTGCCGTATGTTTGTCTGCCAATTCCAGTCCTTGATGGTCTGGTAAAACTACTTTTCCCCTTAAAAGTAGCTTTGACAGAATTTGTGTGCCCAAAATTTTTGATAACCACAAATCAAACCCGCCAAGAACCAACCCTGCCTTCGCGCCATACATGCTAACAAGGGGTTTAAGTCTGGTGAGTGGGCGCAAGGATTGCCCGATGGGGCTGGTTTTCCATGCCTGGTTGAGTTGTTTGACCTCATCATTTTGACGTCCATCAGATATGGCACGACCAATGTGCTCGGCGGCGAGCATCCCAGAAATGAGAGCGTTGTTGATGCCCCCATTGCTGGCAACATTCACAAAACCGGCGCTATCTCCAATAAGAGCACCACCGGGGAAAGTAAGCTTTGGGACACTATCATATCCACCAAGACTGATGATACGTGCCCCATAGGCGATGCTTTTCGCCCCTTCAAAAATTGGTTTGATGCGTCGGTGGGTCTTGAGCTTTTGCAACTCCTGAAAAGGATCAAGAAAAGGATTTTTGTAATTCAGGTGGACGATTAGACCCACGGTGACCTCGTTGTCGTCCATATGATAGATAAACCCGTTGCCCCCGGTTTTTTTATCCAACGGCCAGCCGGTATAGTTTTGCACCAATCCCGGACGGGTTTTTTCTTGGGGTACTTTCCAGATTTCTTTCAGACCCAGTCCATAGGTTTGGGGCGCGCAATTTTTGTTCAGATCAAACCGCGTGATGGCCTTTTGCGACAGCGGCCCGTTGGCCCCATCACCGAGCAATACGTATTTTGCGGAAATATGGATGCCCCGTTCAAAATCTGGCCCCGCAGAGCCATCTGAGCGTGCGCCAATATCGTTGGTGATGACGCCGTTAACCGCGCCTGTTTCATCATAGGTAAAATCAACGCCCGAATAGGCATTAAATATCTCAACACCAAATTCCTCGGCATTGTCCCCCAGATAGGCGCAGATTTCACCCAGAGACCCAAGATAGGCGTTGGTGTTGGAAAAAGGAGTTGGCAGAGCCGCATTGGCTAAAAGTTTGGCGTTTTGTGAGGTGAGAAAATAACGCTCGCTTTTAGTAACTGGCATCATCAGGTCAGGGGCCATATCCCGCCATTCAGGGGCCAGTTGGTCAATGACACTGGGGTCAAGTACAGCGCCAGACAGGATATGGTGACCAAAGTCCTCTCCCTTCTCGATGATTGCAATAGAAATACCGGGGCTTACCTCCTCAAGACGTAACGCGGCGGCTAAGCCCGCAGGCCCCGCCCCCACAATGACTACATCATAGCGAAACTCTTGGCGTGGCATTTCCTCTTCACGCATTTATTTTTGCCTCCAAAAGGTCGTTGGGAACTATGTTCTAAGGCAACATGCCGCTAGTCAAACAACATGATTTCATCATCGGATTTTGCGGCAATTTTCATCGCCGCCCCTTGGGCCATTCGCAGGGCGAGGGCGGTAGGGGAGGAAATTGAGGCCACAAAAGAAAATCCAGCCATGGCCGCCTTTTGTACCATCTCAACGGAAAATCGGCTGGACAATACGAGAAATCCATCGGCTCCGCTGAGTTTTTCCTTGGCCATCGCGCCCACCAACTTATCCAGCCCATTGTGTCGCCCCACATCCTCGCGCAAAAGCATGATTTTACCCTGCGGGTTCACTAAAGCGGCCGCGTGGGTTGAAAAGTTTTGCTGATACAGGACTTGTTGTTCTGCCAAACTATTGAGAGCCTGCAACGCAATTTCAGGTTCAGGAATGCACCCATTGGTTATTGCGAGTTTTGGCAAGGCAATTTCAAGGGTCTGTGCGCCGCAAATGCCGCAACTTGAGCCGCCCTTGATCGTGCGTTTGCGACTACGCGCAACTTCCAAAGCAGTCTCTGGCACAATAATGTTGACCGCCAGCCCGGCCCCAAGCTGTTCAAATCGAATGTCTGTAATATCCGAGATGGAGGAGATTATATTCTCAGTAAGGCTAAATCCGATGGCAAAATCCTCCAGATCAGCCTCGGTTAGCATCATCACCCCGAATTGCTCGCCGTTGTAAAATATGACCAATGGGATTTCTTCGGCGAGTCGCCATTGTATTGTTTTAGTGTCTATCGCGTCAGCATTTTTTCCAAATATTCTCCCGGTTACAAGGGGGGAGTGTTCATGCGACTGTTTTACCTTTGCCATGGATTATTCCATCCTACTCAGCCGGTTCACGCCGATAGCGTGTTTGGGCAAGTTCCTGATATTCGGTGCGCCAGTCAGAAAGTTGATTGGAGAGTTTTACCTCAACCGCCGTCACCTTATATTCAGGACAATCAGTGGCCCAATCCCCATTATCGGTCGTGATCACATTGGTGCCGCTCAGGGGATGGTGGAATGTGGTATAAACCACCCCCGGCGTCATGCGTTCAGAAATCTTCACACTGAGATTGGTTGCGCCCATGCGCGAACTGATCTGGATCACATTCCCCTCATAAATCCCGCGATGCTCGGCATCATGGGGGTGCATTTCTAGAACATCCTCATTGTGCCATTTGTTGTTGGCGGTGCGTCGTGTTTGCGCCCCCACATTATACTGGCTCAAAATGCGACCTGTAGTCAGGATAAGCGGAAATTTGCGCGACGTGCGTTCGGTTGTTGGCACAAAATCGGTGAGGACAAATAGGCCCTTACCCCGTACAAAACCATCCGCATGCATAATGTTGGTGCCATCGGGTGCGTTGGCGTTTACCGGCCATTGTAACGAGCCTTCGGTGTCAAGGCGGGCATGGGAAACCCCGGCAAAACTTGGGGTTAATCGAGCGATTTCATCCATAATTTCAGCTGAATTTTCATAAACCATAGGATAGCCCATTTTACTGGCCAGCGCCGCCGCCACTTGCCATTCGGCCATGCCGCACTTTTCTTTCATTGCCGGGCGAACACGGTTGATGCGCCGTTCGGCATTGGTGAAGGTGCCGTCCTTTTCAAGAAACGAAGTGCCGGGTAAAAATACATGGGCAAAGGCCGCTGTTTCATTCAAAAACAAATCTTGCACAATGAGGCAGTCCAATGCCTCAAGCGCCGCTGTCACATGTTTGGTATTGGGGTCAGATTGGGCGATGTCCTCCCCTTGAATAAACATGCCCTTGTAGGTTCCCCCGATCGCCGCGTCGAACATATTGGGCAAACGAAGTCCCGGTTTGCCGGATATTCCTATTCCCCAATCTTTTTCAAAACTGGCGCGTACCCCATCATCTTCTACCGAGCGATAACCGGGAAATTCATGGGGGAACGACCCCATATCGCATGAGCCTTGCACGTTATTTTGTCCGCGTAATGGGTTCACGCCAACTCCCTCACGGCCAATATTGCCGGTGGCCATCGCCAGATTGGCCATGGCCATAACGGTGGTTGAGCCTTGGGAATGTTCGGTGACACCTAGGCCATAATAGATGGCCCCATTGTTAGCGCTGGCAAATAGCCGCGCCGCGTCGCGAATGATCTGAGCTTCAACGCCAATTATTTCAGCCAATGCTTCGGGGGAGTTTTCTGGCTGTGAGATGAAGTCATGCCATTGGGCAAAACTTTCGTCTTCGCACCGTTCTGTAATAAAGGACTGGTCAAGCAAGTCCTCATCAACGGCCACATGGGCAAAGGCATTCATCAGCGCAACATTGGTGCCCGGTTGCAGGGGAATATGGTATTCGGCTTTGATGTGAGGGGTTTTGACCAGATCAATCTGACGCGGATCGACAACAATAAGCTTGGCCCCGGCTCTCAGGCGTTGTTTCATCCGCGAAGCAAAGACCGGATGCCCATCCGTGGGGTTTGCCCCGATCAATAAGATGACATCGGCGCTTTCAACGGACTTGAAATCCTGCGTACCCGCCGAGGTGCCGAACGTGGTTTTAAGCCCATATCCGGTTGGCGCATGGCATACCCGCGCGCACGTATCCACATTGTTGGAGCCAAAGGAGGCGCGGATCATTTTCTGCACCGCATAAACTTCCTCATTGGTGCACCGGGAGGATGTAATGCCCCCGATGGCACTTTTACCATGGGCTTTACTGATGGCTAAAAGCCTGTCCGCCGCATAGGTGATGGCTTCGTCCCAACTCACAACCCGCCACGCGTCGGTGGTTTTTTCCCGGATCATCGGGGGGGTTATTCGGTCCTTGTGGGACGCGTAGCCAAAGGCAAACCGACCCTTGACACAGGAATGCCCCTCATTGGCCCCCCCCGCTTTAGAAGGCACCATGCGAATGACCTCATCCCCTTGCAATTCGGCGCGGAACGAACATCCCACCCCGCAATAGGCGCAAGTGGTATCAACAAATCGGGTTGGAACCCCATGTTGAACAGCTTCAGCCTCGATGAGAGTGGCGGTGGGGCAGGCGGCAACGCAGGCCCCACACGAGACGCATTCCGAGGAAAAGAAATCATCAGATGTAATGCCAGCGGAAATTTGGAACCAAATCCACGCCCTTGCACCGTGAGAGCTAATGTGCCCTGCACCTCGTCGCAGGCCCGCACACAGCGCGAGCACAATATGCACTTTGAACTGTCGAATTGAAAATAGGGATTGGACTGATCAACAGGATCGCGGCTGTCAAAGTCGAAATGATTTTCCCCCGCATAGCCATAGCGCACATCGCGAACACCAACTTCTCCGGCGACATCTTGCAGTTCACAATCCCCGTTAGTGGCACAAGTCAGGCATTCCAGCGGATGATCAGAAAGGTAAAGCTCCATTACCCCTTTGCGCAGTTTTTCCAGGCGCGCGTTTTTTGTGGTGACTTTCATCCCCGCGCTCACAGGGGTGGTGCAGGAGGCGGGGCTGCCGCGCATGCCTTCAATTTCAACCAGACACATGCGACATGAGCCAAATGCCTCAAGCTTGTCAGTGGCGCAGAGTTTGGGAATATCACGCCCGATTTCCCGTGCCGCGCGCATCACCGAGGTACCTTCGGGCACATGAACCTCAACCCCGTCAATGCTTAACGTGATCAAGTCCTCTTTGCTCGCCCGATTGTTTGCAACTGCGCGGGCAGGGGTTCCAAAATCGGCTTCTTTTTGCAAACTCATTTTTGTACTCCAAATTCATTCGGGAACAGGCGGATGGCCGAGCGTACGGGTAGGGGGGTTAGCCCCCCCATGGCGCATAAGGAACCTTCCTCCATAACCGCGCATAGGTCTTCGATCAAATCCAGATTTTGGTCTGGGTTTTTACCGGCGATAATTTTATCCATGGTTTCGACCCCGCGAACCGCACCAATGCGGCAGGGGGTGCATTTCCCGCAGGATTCAATGGCGCAAAACTCAAAGGCAAATTTTGCCATTTGTGCCATGTCGGCACTGCCATCAAACACCACAACGCCCCCATGGCCCAACATGGCCCCAGCCTCTGCCAGTTCCTCATACCCCATAACCACATCAAGCATTGAGGTATCCACATAGGCCCCCAATGGCCCCCCGATTTGCGCGCATTTGAAAGGACGCCCGGTAATGGTACCCCCACCATATTCTTCGATGAGTTCTCGCAGGGTTATGCCAAAGGGAACTTCAACCAGCCCCCCCTGCTTGATATTGCCCCCCAGCTGAAACGCCTGGGTGCCGGTTGATCGACCAACGCCCAAATCTTTGTATGCAGCAGCGCCCTTGGCGATGACATTAACCGCGCTGGCGAGCGTCAGTACATTATGCACCAGTGTTGGTTTACCAAAAAGGCCTGATATGGCGGGGATGGGCGGTTTGACACGCACCTGACCGCGTTTGCCCTCAAGGCTTTCCAGCATGGCGCTTTCTTCCCCGCACACATAGGCCCCCGCGCCCCTGCGCACTTCAATATCAAAGACGTGCTTTGAGCCGCCGATATTCTCTCCCAGCCAATTGGCCTTTTCCATGATGGAGATGGCGCTTTTCAGCGTTGCAATCGCCGCCGGATATTCAGAGCGTACATATATAAGCCCCTTTGTCGCCCCGGTGGCAATTCCTGATATGATCATGCCCTCAAGCAATGAGAACGGGTCGCCTTCCATGAGCATGCGGTCAGCAAAAGTGCCGCTATCCCCTTCGTCCGCATTACAACAAATGTATTTTTGTGTCGCGGATTGCTCCGCCACCGTGCGCCATTTTATCCCGGCAGGAAACCCGGCCCCCCCGCGCCCGCGCAAG
>JAJRRG010000068.1 GCA_024279675.1 Alphaproteobacteria bacterium | reverse complement strand
CCTACGCTTATTCAATAAGGACGCAACATGAGCCATTTACTCGATAGATTAAACTTTCTTGCGCGCAAGAATGTTGGAAAATTCTCCAACGGTCACGGGGTGACCACAAACGAAAGTCGTGACTGGGAAGAAAGTTACCGCAGCCGCTGGCAACATGACAAGGAAGTACGTTCTACCCACGGGGTGAATTGTACCGGCTCTTGTTCCTGGAAAATTTACGTTAAGGGCGGGATCGTGACCTGGGAAACCCAGCAAACCGATTATCCCCGCACACGACCCGACCTCCCCAACCATGAACCACGGGGTTGCCCACGGGGCGCGTCCTATTCATGGTATATGTATTCTGCCAACAGGGTTAAGCATCCGCTTGTGCGTTCGCGTTTGCTAAAACTGTGGCGCGCCGCGCGGGCAACTTTGACCCCGGTCGCCGCATGGGCCTCCATTGTTGAGGACAAGGAAAAACGCGATTCTTATACATCCATTCGTGGCCATGGGGGCTTTGTACGCGCCTCATGGGACGAAGTGAATGAAATCACCGCCTCCGCCAACGCCTATACAGCACGCAAGTATGGTCCTGATCGGGTCATTGGATTTTCGCCCATCCCGGCGATGTCCATGGTTTCCTATGCGGCTGGTTCTCGTTACCTTTCCCTGATGGGGGGCGTCTGTCTGTCATTTTATGATTGGTATTGCGATCTTCCCCCCGCCTCCCCCATGACTTGGGGTGAGCAGACTGATGTTCCCGAAAGTGCGGATTGGTATAATGCCGGCTTCCTGATGCTGTGGGGCTCCAACGTGCCGCAAACTCGCACGCCTGATGCTCACTTCTACACCGAAGCGCGCTATAAGGGCACCAAGTCAGTTGTGGTTTCTCCTGATTATTCTGAAGCGACCAAATTTGCAGATCTTTGGCTTAATCCAAAAGCTGGCACAGATGCCGCGCTTGCCATGGCAATGGGCCATGTGATCCTGCGCGAATATCATCTTGATCGGCAAGCGGAATATTTTGAAGATTATTGCCGCAAATATTCTGATATGCCGATGCTTGTGCGTCTGGTTAAACAAAATGGTCAATATGTGCCGGAACGCCAATTGCGCGCCTCTGATTTTGTGCGCGACCTCAGCGAAAAGAATAACCCGGAGTGGAAAACTGTCGCCATTGATAGCGCAACAGATAAAATCGTTACCCCGCAGGGTTCGGTTGGGTTCCGTTGGGGCGAAGATGGTCAATGGAATTTGGAAGAAAAAGACGGCAAGGGCAAGGATGTCAAACTCAAGCTCAGCCTCATTCAAGACGAGGACCATGATGCCATCGCTGATGTGGCCTTCCCCTATTTTGGCAATCGTGAGCATGATCATTTCGATGGCACCGATCATGAAAGCGTGCTGGTACGTGCTGTTCCTGCCAAGAAGATAAAACTTCGGGATGGGGATGCACTGGTTGCAACGGTCTATGATCTGTTCATGGCCAATTATGGCCTAGACCGTGGGATTGGTAGTGCAAACGTCGCCAAAGATTATAGCGAAAACATGCCCTACACCCCTGCTTGGGCTGAAATTATCACCGGTGTTCCCGCCGATCACATCATCACAGTTGCCCGCGAGTTTGCGACCAACGCCGAAAAAACCAATGGTCGTTCCATGGTTATTTTGGGCGCGGGTCTAAACCACTGGTATCATATGGACATGAACTATCGCGGGATTATGAACCTGCTGATCATGTGTGGTTGTATCGGACAATCGGGCGGTGGCTGGAGCCATTATGTGGGTCAGGAAAAATTGCGCCCACAAACCGGCTGGCTTCCTTTGGCCTTTGGGCTGGACTGGTCGCGCCCTCCCCGGCACATGAATGGAACCTCATTCTTTTATGCCCATACAGATCAGTGGCGGTATGAGACTTTGAACGTTGATGAAATTCTCTCCCCCACAGCCCCTGAGGGTGATTGGGATGCGACTTTGATCGACTATAACATCAAGGCAGAACGCATGGGTTGGTTGCCATCAGCGCCCCAACTTAAAACCAACTCACTTGATATTGCTGCTGCTGCTAAAAAGGCAAAACAAGAGCCTAAAGACTATGTGGCGGCGCAACTTAAATCCGGCAAACTTGCCATGTCCTGCACAGACCCGGATGATCCGGACAATTGGCCACGTAACCTGTTTGTCTGGCGGTCAAATCTCTTGGGCTCATCTGGCAAGGGACACGAGTATTTCCTCAAGCATCTCTTGGGCACCAAGCATGGTGTACTGGGCAAAGATCTTGGCGAAGAGGGCAAACAACGCTCCAAGGAAGTGAAATGGCATGATGAGGCACCTGAGGGTAAACTTGACCTGTTGGTGACCCTAGATTTCCGTATGTCCACGACTTGTGTTTATTCAGACATCGTTCTGCCAACAGCTACCTGGTATGAAAAGAATGATCTCAACACCTCGGATATGCACCCCTTCATCCATCCCCTATCGAGTGCCGCGGACCCCGCGTGGGAAGCCCGCTCTGATTGGGAAATTTTCAAAGGGCTGGCTGAAAAATTCTCTGAAGTCTCCCCTGAAGTATTGGGTGTGGAACAGGATACGGTTCTTGTGCCGATCCTGCATGATACACCGGGTGAAATTGCCCAGCCCTTTGATGTAAAAGACTGGAAAAAAGGCGAAACAGAACCTGTTCCGGGCATAACTATGCCAAATATTGTTGTCGTTGAGCGCGATTATCCCAATCTGTACAAACGCTTCACAGCGCTTGGACCATTGATGGATAAGCTTGGTAACGGGGGCAAGGGTATTGCTTGGAACACTGAACATGAGGTGGAAGCACTGGGTAAACTGTCCGGCGTTGTGACCGAGGAAGGGGTGTCCAAGGGCATGCCTAAAATCGAAACTGACATTGATGCGACCGAGGTCGTTTTAATGCTGGCACCGGAAACCAACGGTGAAGTTGCAGTTAAGGCATGGAAGGCCCTGTCCAAGTTTACGGGCATTGATCATACGCATCTGGCGTTGCCCAAGGAAGACGAGAAAATCCGCTTCCGGGATATTGTGGCTCAACCACGCAAGATCATCTCCTCCCCCACATGGTCGGGGCTTGAGAGCGAAAAGGTCTGCTACAACGCCTGTTATACCAATGTGCACGAGCTTATCCCATGGCGCACCCTGTCGGGCCGTCAGCAGCTGTATCAGGATCATCTTTGGATGCGTGCATTTGGTGAAGGGTTTTGTGTTTATCGCCCTCCAATCGATACCAAGTCCATTACCAGCGATATTCGTTCCAAGGATAACGGCAATAAGCAAGTGGTGCTGAACTTCATCACGCCTCACCAAAAATGGGGCATTCACTCCACCTATTCCGACAACCTAATGATGCTAACGCTTAATCGTGGGGGGCCAGTTGTCTGGCTGTCCGAAACTGATGCGGCCAAGGCTGGGATCGTCGATAATGACTGGGTGGAAGCCTACAACTCAAACGGTGCTCTTGTGGCCCGGGCGGTTGTTTCCCAACGCATGAAAGAGGGTACGCTTTATATGTATCACGCCCAGGAAAAAATCGTGAACGTACCGGGGTCAGAAACCACCGGTCAACGTGGTGGAATCCATAACTCGGTGACCCGCGCCATCACGAAACCGACCCATATGATTGGGGGCTATGCCCAGCTTTCCTACGGGTTCAACTATTACGGCACCGTTGGGTCCAACCGCGATGAATTTGTTGTCTTACGTAAAGTGGACAAAGTGGATTGGCTTGAAAAACCCCTTAACTCTAAAGTGGAGGCAGCAGAATGAAGATTCGCGCACAAATAGGCATGGTCCTGAATTTGGACAAATGTATCGGGTGTCACACCTGCTCCATTACCTGCAAAAACGTTT
>JAJRRG010000067.1 GCA_024279675.1 Alphaproteobacteria bacterium | reverse complement strand
TTACCATGATGCCTACTTTTCTCAGCATGCTGGCGTTTGGTGTCAGGGTGACTTTATCGAGCAGCGCCCAAGCGGGGGGTATATCATTCATGGACGTTCCGATACGACCCTGAACCCCGGTGGCGTGCGGATCGGTACCGCCGAAATTTACCGGCAAGTTGAATCTATCGCATCCATTCAAGAGGCCGTGGCCGTCGGGCAGGATATTGAGGGCGATCAAATTGTCGTTTTATTTGTGCGCCTAAGTGAGACTGCAAAGCTTGATGAGAATTTGATCAAGCTTATTCGCGTCCGTATCCGGCAGGGGGCAACACCCCGTCATGTGCCCGCTATGGTTGTCGCTGTGCCTGACATTCCCCGGACACGTTCGGGCAAAATATCTGAAATTGCAGTGCGTGATACCATTCACGGACGCAAGGTTAAGAATACGACGGCTCTGGCTAACGCGGATTGCCTGCAATTTTATGCACAATGGGCAAAAAATCAGACGGCAGGGCAAGGAACAGGACAAAGGGCATAATGGAGGAATTTTTTCTTTCGGTCGTGGTGTTTTTGTTGGCCCATGTTATCCCGCCGGCCCCCCCGGTTCGTACAAAACTCATTGCCTTGATGGGACGGCGTATTTATTTACTCGCCTATTCAGCGCTCTCGATTGGTTTGCTGACATGGATGATTTTGGCCGCACAACGCGCGCCCTATATTGGGCTTTGGGTGGCGAGTGAATGGCAATGGTGGGTGACAATAATTCTAATGCCGTTTGCCCTTTGGCTTGTGCTTGCTGGCCTGTTCGAGCCCAATCCTCTTTCCATATCCCTACGCAAAAAGGATGTGAATATCCCCCTTGGCCTGTCGGCACGGGTGACCCGGCATCCTGTCCTTTGGGGTTTTTTGTTGTGGGCCTTGACCCACCTTATTCCCAATGGGGATGTGGTGGCACTGGTTTTGTTTGGTGGTGTGATAATGCTGGCCATTGTTGGCTTCGTTGTCGTTGACCGACGCACAAAAAAACGTCTGGGAGAGGAGCAATGGCATAGGCTTGCCGCTGGTACTCATCTCATTCCTTTTATCGCCCTGTTCAGGGGCAAAACCAAACTTGTTTTTACCGGACAGACATGGCTTTGGATTAGCGTGAGCCTTGTCATATATTTGTGGATATTATTTGGCGCGCATGCGGATTATCTGGGTGTCGACCCGCTGGCTGGCGTAGGAGTTTAGACGATGAAAAACCACGAAATACGCATCCGAGAAGCAAATAAAACTGATGTGCCACGGATTGTCGAAATGCTGGCCGATGATGTGTTGGGGAAATCTCGCGAGCAAAGCACGCCTGAGCTGAACGATGTTTATGTGCACGCATTTAATGATATTGATAAAGACCCCAACGCAACAATTCTGCTGGCGTGCAGTGGGGAAAATATTGTTGGCTGCATGCAAATCAACATTCTTGCAAACCTGTCACGCACTGGAACCAAACGCGGACAGATCGAGGGGGTGCGTGTGGATAGTGTCATGCGCGGCCAAGGGGTTGGCGCGTTTCTAATGGACGCAGCAATTGATTATTGCAAACAACATGGGTGTGGCCTGATGCAACTCACGACGGATGCCAGACGTCCTGAATCGGCAAAATTCTACGATAAATATGGATTTGTGGCTTCCCATATCGGCTATAAACTGACCTTGTAGCAATGTGAATGGTTCTGGTTTGTGCGAAATATCAAAAAGAAACATACATACAGTTTTAAGATGGGAATTATCAAAATGGTGAACTTTTCTAGTATGGAAAGCCTTGAGGCCTCAATCGGCAAGCCCCTGGGAAAATCACGCTGGTTTGACATTGATCAGATGCGCATCAATGCCTTTGGACAGGTCACTGAAGATTTAGATGCCATGCACATGGATCAGGATTGGGCCAGTGCTCACAGTCCTTTTGGTCAAACCATCGCCCATGGTTTTCATACCCTGTCATTGTTGAGCGCGATGATTAATGACATTTTACCCCGCGCCAGTGATGAAACCTATAAGCTCAATTATGGTTTTGACCGGATTAGGTTTATCTCCCCGGTAAAAGAGGGTTCGCGCGTTCGGGGTGAAGCCAAGTTGATTGATGTTCGTGTCCGACCCGATGGGGCAAAAATCATATCCATTGAAGTGAGCGTTGAGATTGAAGGAGAGGAAAAACCAGCCCTTGTTGCCACGTGGCTATTCATGTTTGCCAGCAATATTGAAGGACAGTGAAGCCCAGTTCTTTCTGAGGTCTCAGCATTTGGTTGGCCCATATGCTGCACTTCAATTTTTCGCTTGCATATTTCCCACTGGCAAAAAATCCTGTTCTCTGCTGGATAAGGTATGATAAGCGTTGGGCTTAGACTTGCAGAAAATTTGGCGAAATTTTATATCGTATGAAAACCAACTTCCCTAAATCCCGGACGGTATCCGCAAGTCATTCTATGGCAACTTTGTCTAAGGATTCCGTGCTTTCCCGTAAGCCTCGGTTTGGATGGAAGGCGCGCCCGGAAAAGTTTTTTACCGGGTTTGAGCAAAAAATCGTTTTTTATGACTGCTTTTGGCATGCGGACGGGAAGCGGGTTTTACTTGTCGGCCCCCCCCCCAGAAACCTTTTACCGCCCCTAAAGCGTGCCCACTACAGCACAGATAATTCACAAAATGCCCTGACAGCCAGTTTTCATATCACGCAATCCGTGATGATTCTTGAACTGACTGACGTCATGGAGGGGGCTCGGAGTATAAAAATATCAGCCCCGGAAATTGATTTTGAGTTGGAAATCCAGCCAAACTATTCGCAAATTCTGGCGGATAAACGCGTCATGTTCACCATCAGCAAAGACAATAATCTGGAATGGATCAGTGCTTGGGCAGAGTATTACCAACATTTTCACGGGGTCGATGCGCTCGTTCTGGTGGACAATGGGTCAACAAAAACCACCCTTGACAGCCTCGCGTCAGCCCTGGAGAAAACCAAAATTGAGCACATTTTCATTCTCTCCATGCCCCACAAATTTGGGGAAATTGATTATTCGGTTCTGTTTAACCCGTTTTGGGCGAACTTTTTGCAAAACTGTATAAATTCAATTGTGCTAAGACGTTTTGCCGCCAATGCTCAAGGATTGTTGAATTGTGACCTGGATGAATTGGCGGTGCACAAATCCGGCTCGAGTTTATTCTCTGCGCTCGAGCAAACGCCCGGGGGGCTTTTAACAATGCGCGGTGTATGGATTGAATCCTACGCCGAGCGCACAGATTTTGGGGATCACCGGGATTTCAAATACCGGCTCATTGACGAAAAATCACATACTTGTAAAGCACGTAAATGGGTGCTTGATCCCAAAAGACAGTGGGTGGATAACCTGAATGTTCATCCCTATTGGCACTGGATTGAAGGACGACCCAGGGGGGCCAAAACGACAGATCCAAATGCGTTTTTTTGGCATTTCAAAGGAATAAATAACAATTGGAAGGTAAAGCGTAATATCAAGAACGCATCGCGCCCAAAAAATATTGAACCGGATCAGCTTCTGGTTGATCAGCTGTCTCAATGGCCGTCCGTTCCTCCGGCACCAAACCATAAAAGCGCGAACAAATGATACAAAATGCCTTACTAAAAACCGGTAACAAATGGGGATTTCCAAATCAATTTCTTTGGATAGCGCTGTTTTCCAGCGCTATTCTGCCGCTGTTTTTGGGAAAACTGTCCCCCTTTGCTTTGATCGTTTTGACTCCAATTTATTTTGCTGTGCATGCCTATTTTCAACGCTCCCTGAAGGTAAAAATTGACCTGATCGGCTGGGTGTTTATTGCCATATTGATTATCCAGATAGCGCTGGCGATCATTACCGCCAAAGCGCCTTCTGACATATTGTTTGGCCTAAATTTTCTGCCCCTTCTGCTCTATGTTTTTGCTCTTCCCGTATTACAAAATGCGCGGGTAAACAATCCAATTATGCTGTTCGCTAATTTTTCTTTAGTAGGTGCGTTGCTTGCCATGTGCATGGCGTTGTACGCGGTTTATGGGCTGAACATTTCGCGCGGTGGTTATGGCTTGGTAAACGCCAACGATCTTTCCGGCCTGGCACTTTTGTTTGGGTTTTTAGCGCTTGTTGGCATGGTTGGAAAAGATGTACGCACCAAAGATATGTGTATCCATGCCTACCTGCTCGTTGGTCCGATCGCTGGGCTTGCCACAATTCTCATTACCGGTTCGCGTGGCGCGCTGCTTGCCTATGGTGCCATGTTGTTTGTTACTGCTCTTTTTCTGCTACCTAAGAAAATGCGCCTTCCCGGTATGTTGGCAATTGTAGCGATTATTGCCCTGGCATTTCTTGCATTGATTTTTATCGTGCAGGACAGTCGCGTCACGGCGTTGCCAGAAATCATTCAAAGTTTTCTGAGTGGAAATGCCGTTACTGATAAAACAGCCAACATTAGGTTGGTGCTTTACATGGGGGGGATCGAGGCGTTTTTACAGGCCCCGGTTTTTGGACATGGCTGGGCGAATTTTGTTGATGTTGCCGCAACCTATTTTGTGGAAGTCTCCGTGCGCGACGAAGTTGTTGGCATCCCGCAATTGCATAATGATTTGATAAATTTTGCCGCCGCCAGCGGAATTATCGGTGTATTGACCTATGTTGCCTGCCTTGCCGTGCCCCTGATTGCAGTATTTAGAGCGCCGGAGGACACTTATCTCAAGGCAAAAAAATTGGGAGTTCTTTTGTTAGTCACTTGTTACGCGGTGCGCGGATTAACCGATCTGATGATTGGTTTTGAATACGGCACCAGTTTTTTTGTAATTGTTCTGGCCCTATTGATGAGCATTTCAGCGCCAAAGTCTAAGGCCGATACTTAGGGTTTCTGGGCCTTGCTTTTGGCCATGCGTATCAGAATAAAAATTAGTAGGCTCACAATTCCGACCGCCAAAACCAGCGCAAGCATGGGTTGATTTAGTGAAACCATTGCGCAAGCAATAAGCGCAACATTGGCAATGGCAACTCTGAGCACAATCCGATCATGCCCAAATCCTGCCTGCACCGCCCGTTGATAAAAATGTGTCGCGTGGGGCTGTAAGAACTTCTCGCCCTTAAGGAGCCGGCGGATCAAGGTTACGCTGGCATCGGTTGCGAAATAGGCGGGTAGGATCAAAGCGGCAAGTAGATATCCGGACAGGGCCAATTGAATAAGCAAATACCCGAGCAAAAATCCGAGGGGAATTGAGCCAATATCCCCCAGCATTATTTTAGCGTGATGCCAATTCCACGGTAAAAACCCCCCGATGGCCCCCATGACGATCACAGCTAAATAGGGCACATCTCCAGCCATGCCGATGATGAGCGCGACGAACAGCACCCCGCTTGAAATTGCGAGGGTTTCAACCCCCGCCAGCCCATCAATGCCGTCCATAAAGTTGAACAGGTTGATGAACCACAGCCAGAAAAAACCGGATATGAGGCGATCTGCAATCAAAGGCATCTCCGCGGGTATGATGTGTTGTTCGCGCGGAAGTAAAAATAAAACAACACCAATCGCCAAAAGCTGGAGAATAAATCGTGTCGCAGGGGGGAGGGGACGCAGGTCATCAAGCCAGGAAACACCCGCCAATAAAATGATGCTGAGAAGCACCGAAACTTCCAGTAAGCTCGGCAGGATTTGGCCAAAGGCGCTATAGCCCAACGCCCACCCCACCAAAATCACGAGCAATACGGACGCGCCCCCCCCAAATGCAAGCTGGCCCTTGTGAGAACTGCGCGCGTTTGATTTTGCGGTCCAGTTAAAGCGTAGGGCGATAGAAACCATCAGCCGCGTCGCCACAAAACTGACAAAAAAGCTAAGCAGAAAAATCCACCAGAAACCTTGAAATAAATTGTTTTCTATTGGCATCGATTGGGTGCAAGTCCTTTATAGATCAATTGTATTTGCAGTTGTAATATGCATTCCATAGACTAGGATTTCTAGTTAATTTACTTCATAACACTAAGCCCGCCATATTGGGGTGTTTGTTTTTCAAACTGGTAGCAATAAATGTTTACACATGCCCAAAAAAATGATGACAAACAAGACTGGCCGGACGAATGTCTTACCCTTGCTGATGCGCTGAAAGCCAGCCGTTTTTCTTTTATCGCTATTGGCGGGTTTAGCTTCTTTATCAATCTATTGATGCTCACCGGCCCGCTGTTTATGCTCCAGATATATGATCGAGTGCTTTCAAGTCGCTCGATTCCAACATTAGTTGCTCTTTCAATATTGGTGGCGGGCCTGTTCGCTATCCTTGGGGTTCTCGAATTTATTCGCACCCGCATCCTGACGCGGATTGGCGCCAATATTGATTTGCGCATAGCCCAGCGGACCTTTGATGCCTCCATGCGCTTGAGCCTGAGCACCGGGGGACATATCAATTCCTCAACCCCCTTGCGTGAGCTTGAGGTTGCGCGCCAGTTTTTATCGGGCCCAGCGATTCCAGCGTTGTTTGATGCCCCATGGGTGCCAATATATCTAGGCGTCATCTTTCTCTTTCACTGGTATTTGGGGGTTCTGGCCACCATTGCGGCGGTTATTTTATTCGTCCTTGCCTGGATAAATGATTTCCGTTCAAAAAAACCTGCAGCTGACATTTCAGCCGCTTCCGCCAAAGCCAATCAAGTTGCTGACAATGGCCGCAGAAATGCCGAAGTGATTTCGGCCATGGCGATGTTAAACCCGATCCGCAAGCTATGGGAAAAAGATCATCTGGATGCGGTTGTCCATGAAACCACGGCCCGCGACCGTGGCGGCTCCATCAGCGCCATCTCCAAGTCCTTGCGATTGTTCTTTCAGTCGGCAATGTTGGCCGCCGGGGCTGCCTTGGTGATTTTTGATCAGGTTACGCCCGGCGTGATGATTGCTGCCTCGATTATTCTGGGCCGTGCTTTACAACCCGTTGAACAGGCAATTACCCATTGGCGCGGATTGGTTCAATATAATCAGGCTAAAAAACGGCTCGACCAGACCCTTGAAAAAATGCCCGCCAAACAACAACGTATGTCATTGCCAAAGCCAAAAGGTAAAATACTCGTGCGTGGCTTGCAGATAATGGCGCCGGGAAATCGCAAAGTTATTTTGAACAATGTCAATTTTGTTCTGGAGCCCGGTTCCGCCTTGGGTCTTGTTGGGATGAGTGCCTCAGGCAAGTCGACCTTGTCGCGCGCACTGGTTGGGGCGTGGCCCTATTCCGCTGGTGAAATTCGCATCGATGGGGCGACCTATGACCAGTGGGACCCAGACCAATTGGGGCGATATATCGGGTATTTGCCACAGGATGTTGAACTGTTTGGCGGTACGCTCAAAGAGAATATTTCCCGCTTTGATACGGATCCAGATGAAAACGCTATCATTAATGCGGCAAAAGATGCTGGCATCGATGAGCTGGTCAAAAAACTTGGGGGATATGATACCGATATCGGCCATTTGGGCACCAACCTATCCGTGGGTCAACGTCAACGGGTCGCACTGGCCCGTGCGCTGTATGGCGATCCTTCGCTGATTGTTTTGGACGAGCCCAATTCAAATCTGGATATGGCGGGAGATCAGGCCCTCAACGTTGCAATTGCTGGCATTAAGGAACGGGGGCAAACTTTAATAATTGTCTCCCACAAAATGAGTGTGTTGAATGCCGTTGATTTTATTCTTGAGCTAAATGAAGGTAAACAACAGGCATTTGGCCCCCGCGATGAAGTTCTGGCCCATATCCGCAAAAGAGAAACTGAACGCCGCAATAAACCTAATCCCCCCGCTTAATATCAATATTGCCCCTTAACATTGAAGAGCATCTTCCAATATTATGAGCCAAATCGAACACAAAAAACTAAATAACCGCAACTGGATCATCAGCGGGGTTATTGTCATTTTGATCATTTTTGTCGGGGGAGGCGCTTGGGCGTCACTGACAAAAATTGCAGGTGCAGTTATTGCCCCAGGTGTGTTTGGGGTGGAATCCAAAATCAAGACGGTTGAGCATCTTGAAGGTGGCATTGTTGAGGAAATATTTGTGCGCAATGGGGATGTGGTCGAGGCCGGGGACCCGCTGGTTCGACTTGACGATACCCATTTTCGTGCCAATTTGAATATTGTTTCGAATAATTTGCTCGAATTGCTGGCTCGGGAAGCCCGGCTCAAGGCTGAGTTGCAGGACGCGGAATCAATTTCATTTCCAGATGAAGTCCTGTCCGGGCAAGATCGCAGCGATGAAGATCACGCCCATGCCCGTCAGATTATTGCCGATAAAGTTTCACTTTTTGAAGCGCGTCGCGATGCACGTAGTGGGCAAAAGCAAATTATGGCCCAACAGATCATCCATCTGGAGGCTCAAATTTCGGGGCTTGAAGCACAAATGGGTGCAGTAAGTGAGCAGTCGCAAATCCTTGAGGGCAATATTCAAAGAAAGGAAGAAGCGGCACAGTCCGGTGTAATTGCTCAGGATGCGATGGAACTCTTGCAACGCCAATTGTTGCAGGTACAAGGGGAAACGGGCGGACTGCAAAGTTCAATTGCTAGAATCCGTAGCACGATCACGCAAACAGAATTACAGATTTTGCAGATTGATATAGATTTGCGCGAAAACGTGCAGGCTGAAATGCGCGAAGTTTCAAACAGAATTGCAGAATTGCGCGAGCAAAAAATATCATATGAAAATAATATGCGCCGCACGCTCATTCTCGCCCCGGTCTCCGGGCTTGTCCACAATTTGACCACCTACACTTTGGGGGGAGTTGTCGCCCCCGCATCCCCCATCATGCAGATTATTCCCGCCAATGATCGCCTGATTATTGAGGCGCGTATCAGCACCACAGATATTGATCAGATTTCGATTGGTCAGGAAGCCTCGGTGTTGTTGGTCGCCTTTGATTCACGCACCACGCCGCGCCTGAATGCGACGGTTACCAATATTTCCGCGGCCCAACTTATCGATCCCACAACAAACGCGCCCTATTTTACCCTTGAAGTTGAAATCCCAAAGTCCGAACTTTTACGGCTCAGCGACGATCAGGTTCTGCTTCCCGGTATGCCAGCGGAAACCTATATCACGACCGGGGAACGCTCCCCCCTCGACTATTTTCTAAAACCCTTGATGATCCAGATTACCCGCGCCTTCAAGGAAGACTAGGTCGCGCCCCCAAAGTCCTAAAGCGTATGGAAAATATCGTAAACCTGCCGTGCCCGATGGGCATAGGTGTGCTCACTTATAACCAAATCATAGGCATTTTCAGTGATGGGTTTCCAGACCTTCTCATCCCGTAGCTTCTCCACGACTTCATCGATATTGGAATAATCCGGTTCGAGCGGAATATAGTGTTCATCGGCTAACAATATATCGTTGAACCGGCCCGGGAATGAAATTTGGCAGGTTCGAGTCCCAATTGCATCAAAATTGCGTGAAGAAATTGCCTTGGAATAGACGGGGCATTTGGGGGTGGACTGAAAGAACCGTGCATACACATCGTCAAAATCCATTTTCTCATCCTCAAACATCCCATATTTGACGGGCCCGTTTTTAAGCAGACTTATCAGCGGGGATTTGACGAAGGCGGGCAGATGGCGCACCAGCCGGCGCAATGGATTATCCTCTGAGATAACCAACCCAGTTCTTGATTGTTGCGCATAGGCGAGTACAGATTTTACCAGGTCGTCACTCCGGTCTAAATACCATGAGCCTGTTTCTGTGGTCAGGACATTTTTGCATTGGCCTAGGAATTTTGCCCAATTCGCCGGCGTAAATCGTTGTGTCGTATTGATATCCGTGGCCAGCCCCAATGCCGACGAATGCATATCAAAATAGTCAATAATCCTGTTGCGATCATTGTCGCCCAGGTAGGGAGGATAACGGTATGAACGCATACCGATGTCGATTTTACGGGCCTTATATGAGTTGGTGGAATTGAACAGTTCCGGGTTAAGCGCATGGGGGATTGAAACAATTTTTGCCCCAGTTTGTCCATAAAGATATTGCCCCGCCTCCTCCAATAATTGCGTTGCGATAACATCGGCCCGGCAATCCTTGAGCAGATCAATCTTTTCACTCAGGGGTACATAGGGGGAGTTAAATTCATTGCCAACAAAGGCCAATAGTTTGGCCCGCTTGCGGTTCATCAACTGGGGTTGGCATTTGCATAGATATTCGGGACTATCCCCCGTCGCGCTGTGAAGTAGGATAATAAGGTCATAGGATTCGATGCTGTTTTGTAAATTGGTGGGCGTGATTTTCAACAGATTCAAGATGGTGCATACAAAATATTCTGAATTTGAAAAACCATCGGCCCAGTCATCATAATAGGATGCCCGATGGGCATATTGCAGGGTCAGAATGAGGGTTTTGATTTGGCTTTTACGCATGCTTTTGTGAAATTCCTGACCTACAGATAGGTCTTTAAGTCAGGCATCATCGCCACATGCCGACCCATGGATCGCTTGATGAGAGGGAGGTTTTCTCGGCTCCAGGAAATGGTTTTCTCCAACCCTTCTGCGAGCGAAACATGAGCCCTGAAACCAAGCTCTTGCGCCGCCTTTCCGGGTCGCCAAAGCGTGTACCTGAATTGTCCCAATCTCGTGGCGGCTGAATTTCGACAGGTGTTGCGTTGCCGCAAATTTCATTGATCATCAACGCCAACTCCTTGATGGAAGTTTCGACGCCGGAGGCCAGATTATAAACTTCCCCCGCTTTGCCATGGGTCGCCGCAGCCATTAACCCGCGCGCCATGTCTTCAACAAATATGAAATCACGGCTGGCAATTCCTCCATTTTCTAATGGCAAGGCCTCTCCCATGAGGGATTTGAAGATAAACGTCGGGGTGACATTGCGCCAGACGGTGTGTACCGTGCCGCGCCAGTTCCCGCCCCCAAGAATTTCACGGGGGCCATACACATTCTGAAACCGAGCTTTTACAAAAGGTAGGCCATGCTGGTTATGGTAATAATTCCCATACATTTCTCCGACAATCTTGGAAATGGAATAGGGGCTGTCATGATAAAGTGAGATGGGGGCGTCTTCTTTTGTCGCCCGCGCTTGCCCAAATGTCTTTTTGGCAACCGCACATCCCGCTGCCGCATAAACCACTTTTTTCAAAGATTTAATGTCTTTTAAACGTTCGAACAGTTTGAGGGAGGTTAGAGTATTATTCTCATGATCTGCGAGCGGATCGGCGATGGAGGATTGGTTTCCATGGTAGCACGCCAAATGGAATACATAATCAAGATCATTGGGAAGTGCGCTCAGTATTCTGTCAGAATTTATTGAGCCAAAGACAAATTTCACCGATTTATGCTCCGGTAGGTTTGCCGGATCAGACGAGATTAAATTATCAACGATCAAACAAAGAGCAGGATTTTGTAAAACGACTTTTTGGGCCAAATTTGAGCCAACAAATCCAGCACCCCCAACGATGAGTATTTTCTTATTCTTGAAGTTGGTTTCGGACACAAATATTTCCTCATTACGCGTTTGTTACGCTTTTATATTTTAGCACAAAAACGTACACTTTTGTCCTGTTTATGTCCTACTTTTGGTACGCGTATTTATCAGGGAAATGACCTACTCATCAGATTTTGGTGGGCCTTGAGGTGAGAGTGAATGGCAGAAACGCCATGGGCATCATACCAGGTTAGCATCCCCCTTATGGTTTCTTCAAAATCAACTTTTGCACGCCAGCCAAATGCAGTTTCGGTGAACGAGGGATCAAGCACCACGCTTTTTACATCATCGGTGCCGGGCGGAACAATTGGCACGTCGCCCCCATCAATTTGCAGATAATCAGCGACCGCATCATAGACCTGCTTAATACTTTTGCCTTCACCGGTTGAAACGTTAAAGATGCCTGTTGGCGCGCCTTCAAGCATCACCAAATCCATCAGGGCCAAGAAGTCCTTCATATCTAAGAAGTCACGAATTGTATCGCTGCAAAAACAATCTTTGCCCGCCTTCAGGCGCGTATAAAACGTTGGGATTGGCCCGATAGCGAGGCGAGGACCACATATATTTGCCAACCGCAGGGAAACAGTTGCAACCGATCCCATCAGCATAAACTGCTCCCCGGCGGTTTTAGAAATTCCATAGCTGGTGAAGGGCCGGGTGGGGGCGGTCACAGGTATGGGAACTTGATCCGGTTGCCCGTAACACAGGGCCGTTTGCAAGTTGATTAAACGTTTCACCCCATGAATCTGGGCGGCGCGGACAATTTCAATTGAGCCAAGAACATTGGTTTGTGCATCACTTTCCCAGTCGTCAGGGTCCAGATAGGCCGCCGCCCCATGGATAATATGACTAGGAGAAAAGTCAGCAAAACATTGCTCAACAAAGGCCCTGTCAGCAACATCACCTTCTGCAAATTGAACCCGATCCATGCCCTGCGGCACCAACTCTCGGTGCCCGGTGGCAAAATTATCAATGATAAAAATCTGATGCCCTTGGGACAGATAATGCTCCGTTAAATTTGACCCAAGACACCCGGCCCCCCCGGTAATTAGTATGCGCATTTCAAAATCCCCCCATCGTGACGTTAGCTTTTGGCTTCGTCATGCTTGAGGTGCGTGTACCCGCCGGTGACGCCAAATTCCTCATAATAGGCGACCGCGGCCGCCACTGTTTCCTCCAAGGGCGTGAATTCAAGTGGACCAAAGTCATTGCGTGTTCTGCTCGGGTCAAGCAGGATGGAGGCCACATCATCAGGGGCAAGGGCGCGCAGCTCAGGTTCAGGGTAATCGTTTAGATGCATGGCCTTAACAACCGCATCATACAGTTCTACAATGGCAACATCCCCCCCGGAGGAAAAATGATAGGCTTTGCTTCCCGTGCCATCGGCGGCTTTTAAAACAGTATTTGCTAAATCTTTAACAAAGACAAAGTCGCGGCGTGCTTCAGTCACGAAACATTTCTTACCCGCTTTCAACCGCTCAAAGAATATCGGCAAAGGCCCTGAAACATTGCGCGGACCTATCACATTGGCGAGGCGAAAGGAGACATAATCAAGGCCGGAAAGTTCCAGATATTGCTCGGTTGTTGTCTTGGAAATGGAATAGCTTGAATCGCCGGGCAGGATCGGATGGTTTAAGGTTATGGGCTGCTCTTGCGGTGTGGTGCCATAACAAAGGGCGGTTTGAAAATAGATAAATCGGCTGACCTTTTGATCCATCGAGGCACGAATGAGCGCTGCCCCGCCAGCGGAATTGGTGAGAGTATCATTATACCAATCCTCGGGGTCCTTGTAGGACACGGCAGTATGCACCACCACATCGGGCTTAAATTGCGCAAACAATCTGTCGACTAAAGACTTGTCGGCGATTGACCCTTCAACAAAGGTGAGATTTTTCTCCTGCTCTGGAAGGTGGATACGGCGCCCGGTTTCAAAATTGTCCAATGCCATCACTTGATCGCCGCGGGCTAGGAACAACTCGGCGACATGGGAGCCAACTTGCCCACAGCCCCCCGAAATAAAAATTTTCATCTAATCCTCGCACCCATCCAACAAGACTATTCTTTGGATCAGAATGCCCTTAGCTGTTTCAACTATCAATAAGTTAGATAGTTTTTGCTCAGATATTTCCGTTGTATGGACGACCCCAAGCCTATCTCCGAACTTGATGAGGATATTCCTTCTTCCCTCCCCCTACGTGGGGAGGGATCGAGGGTGGGGGGGCTTAACTCCCCACGTCCCTTTACGCAAATATGAAGTCGCTGGCTTCAATACTGGATTCAGCGACCGCCACATCACCGGCGCCACGTAGATAGATGATATCGCCGGTGGCTGAAGTTATGGTGGTGAATTGGCCGAATGTGCCGATAGTTAGGTCTGCAAAGCTGGTGATGCCAGCCCCGGAAACATCGAGTATGTCTTTGCCATCCTCAAAGTCCCAGATCACATCGCCGCCCCATGCCGCACCAAAGAAGAACGTGTCCTTGACCCCATCACCGGCGCCGGTCATGTCACCGCCCCACATCCAGTCATTACCTGCGCCGCCAGTGATTTCGTCGGTTCCAGCGCCACCCATCAACAGATCAGCCCCCGCGCCACCGAACAACTTGTCGTTGCCCGCCTCGCCGAACAGCCAGTCTGCACCATCATCGCCATACAATTCATCGTTGCCCGTGCCGCCATAGGCCACATCGTCGCCCGCGCCACCGCGCAAGGTATCGTTTCCGGCATAGCCATACATATAGTCCATACCCGCTTCGCCATTGATGGTATCGTTGCCATCATCCCCAAGGGATACACCCATGGCCCCGTCACCGGCGTTAATCGTGTCGTCTCCGCCTTGACCGTAGAGGTAATCCGACCCATCACCGCCGTCGATGGTGTCCATACCATCACCACCGGTGACATAATCATCCCCAGCGCCGCCATCAACAGTATCGGCACTATCGCTCCCAATCACGCGATCATCCCCGGCCAATGCCTGCCAACCGCCCGTTGGGCTAATTGCGGGCAGGTAAACCATATCATCTCCAGCGGTAAACAGGTCAATGCTGAAACGTTGCGCAAATATACCTTCACCAGAAGTGTCCTGTCCAAGTGAAGTCCAGGTAACGACGAGATCACCATTTTCCAGTATTGTTGCTACCGTGTAACGTTGATTACCCGCCGTATAGGTGCTGACTTGGAATTCTGCTCCGTTGGTTGTGCCATTTGCGTTAAAACGCTGTCCATAAATTCCATAATCAGAGCCATCCTGGGCAAAGGATTCCCAGGTTACAATAAACCCGCCATCTGCCAAATTCGTACTGATGAATTGTACTGATTGCTGGTTGTATAAGTGTTGACTTGGAATTCTGCCCCATTTGTCGTGCCGTCCGCGTGATACAGTTGGCCAAATACGCCAAAGAGAGAGCCGTCTTGACTGACTGAATTCCAAATTATGACAAATCCGCCATCGCCTAGATTAGTTATGGCCGGAGAACTTTGGTTGAATGTCGTAAAGGTGTTGACTTGAAATTCGGAACCATTTGGTGTGCCATTTGCATTATAGCGCTGTCCAAAAACGCCATAGCCAGATCCGTCTTGTAAATTGGAATTCCATGTGACGAGGAAACCCCCATCTGCCAAACCTGTTGCTGAGGCGTCAGATTGATGGTCTGCCACTTCAGTATTAACCTGAAATTCAGTGCCATTTACTGCGCCATTTTCGAGATAGCGCTGTGCATAAATCCCCCCGCCGGAACCGTCCTGACCGAGCGATGCCCAGACAATTACAAACCCTCCATCCTCAAATGAAGCCAGAGTAGGATTGGACTGATGAGTTAATGTGTAGGTGTTAACCAGAAATTCAGCGCCATTTGGTGTGCCATTCGCATTATAGCGTTGCCCGTAAATACCTGTGCCGCTACCGTCTTGCAAAAATGAATTCCATGCAACAACAAATCCGCCGTCTGAGAGTGCTGTAATCGTCGCGGAGGATTGATAATTTGTTGTATATGTGTTGACCTGAAATTCAGCACCAATCGCCGTGCCATCGACATTATAACGCTGTCCGAACACTCCGAAGTTGGAGCTGTCTTGCCCATCGGATTGCCAGATTATTACGAAGTCCCCGTTATTCAGTGCTGTTAATGTGGAATTTTGCTGATTGATATTAGTATATGTATTTACCTGAAATTCCGAACCGATCGTGCCGGGTGTTGCCATGATTAATGTTCCTCAAATATTCACCAAAGGGATATCTTTTCTAAACTGGCTACGATTGGCAGACGTTGCAAACAAGCCTTCAAAGGGAGCTGAAGATGGCTTTTTCGCGAAATTGTATTTTTTTTCGTGAACTTGTATGCTGAACGGACTTAGCTGAACCTGGAGGTTATAAATGAGACTTTTTGGGCGTCCAATTCGTACGTTTCACCTTGTCGTTGTTGCGATCATAACGGCCATTTTATTCGCATTTTTGGGTCCCTTTAATACGTTTATGAACATGTCGCTTGCCAAGCGCCTTGGATTTTGGCTGACCTTGATTGCAATGTGTGGTTTGTTTTTTCATGTGTCGGTTATGTTTACGTTGCATTATCAGCGCATTGCCCATTGGTCGCGTTTAATGCGCCTGCTCACAGGAAGCTTTGTGGCGTCGTTCCCCGGATTGCTGGTTTTTTTATTAACCGACTATTTGTTCCGTGGGAGGGTTTACTCATCGTCGAATTTGCTATTTTTGTGGACAACAGTCTTTGTGATCGGCACGTGCATCAGTTACGCAAATTTTATGCCTCCCTTTATCAAACTTTCCGAGGAAGAAAAGGAAGCAGAAGAGGACCCCGAACTTATTCCGTTTCTAAAGCGCCTTTCTGATGACCTTGGATATAAGCTGGTTTCAATGTCGATGAAGGATCATTATATCCATGTCACAACATCCAACGGCAATGAGCTTATTCATGTGACTTTTGCCGATGCCATGCGCGAACTTAGGCTATACCCCGGAATGCAAATTCACCGCTCTCATTGGGTGGCGAAAGACGCCATTACACGTTTGGTACGTCAAGGCCGGTCGGATTTTGTTGAACTGAACGACGGGCGCAAATTGCCCGTCAGTAATTCATACTACGCCAATCTGGTTGAAATCATGGAAATGCGTCAGGCTGCGGAATACATTTTGGCGAAGCCTCCCGGTGCGTATCCAGCTCATGCTGGCGGGCTGATTCGATTAATGACGAGAGGGTGGGGATCAAAAACTCCCCCGCATTCCCTTAAGCAAAGATAAAATCAGCCGCATCAATACTGGATTCAGCAATTGCCACATCACCGGCCCCATGTAGATAGATGATATCGCCGCCGGCCCCGGTCATATCGCCGCCCCACATCCAGTCATTACCTGCCCGGCCGGTGATTTCGTCGGTGCCAACGCCACCCATCAATAGGTCAGCACCTGCACCACCGTCGACAGTGTTTGCGGCATCTCCGCCGATCACATAATCATCGCCGCCAAGGGCTTGCCAACCGCCCGTTGGGCTGATCGAGGGCAGGTAAACCATATCGTCCCCGGCGGTGAACAGATCAACGCTGAACGTTGGCCATAGATGCCGGAAAATGAACCATCCTGAAGATTGGAAGTCCAGATGCCATACACATCCATGTGGAACGCCCAGCATATGCTATGGAATGGTCAGGCGCACAGATATGGGAAAGCAGGATACAAAAAACCCCGCCCGATGAGGGGAGGGGTTAGATTTTTTGCTGGTTATTTTGGCGTAAAATGCTGACTGCATTTTAGAACCCTGGCCCTAGAAAATGAAATCAGCGGCTGAGATGTTCGCCTCACCAACCGAAGTGCTTCCAGCGCCCCAGAGATAGATAACGTCGGTGCCATAGGCCACCCAAGTGAAGCCACCGGTGATTTCGCCGATAATCAGGTCGTCAAATGTCGCGCCGGTTCCCCGAAGGTCAATCCGATCAATACCATCTTCAAAGTCCCAGATCACATCGCCACCCCAATTGGCCCCAAGGGCAAATATATCGGTCTCGCCATCGCCAGCGCCCGAGGCATCGCCCCCCCACATCCAGTCATTACCTGTGCCGGGGTTAAGGATATCGCGGCCTGTTCCCCCGATCAATAAATCCGGGCCACCATTGCCATAAAGAAAATCATTTCCAGTGCCCCCGTAGAGCCAATCAGTACTAGAGCCGCCGTAAAGACTATCATTGCCTGAACCACCATCTAAAACGTTGATGTCGTTGCCGCCATATAGCGTGTCGATACCGGCATTGCCATACATATAGTCAAAACCATCCTCGCCATACATGGTGTCGTTGCCGTCATTTCCATAGGAAACATCAACGGCCCCGTCGCCGGCATAGAGTGTGTCATCGCCGTCTTGGCCATAAAGTTTATCGCTACCAGAATTGCCGTACAGGGTGTCATTGCCGCCGCCGCCAACTACGGTATCATTGCCCAAGCCGCCACGGATAGTTTCGGCAACGCTGGAGCCAAATATCATATCATCCCCCGCCAATCCATCGACTGCGGCACCGGTTGCAGGAAGAATTACTGTGTCGTTATTGGGTGTGAAACCGGGGTCGGATGCGGTGGGCAAAATTGTGAGCATCACCCCTTCGGAGGCATTATTGCTGCCATCGGTTTCAGCAACAGTATTATTATAATCGGTGACTGCGCCGATCCAATAGACACCCGGAGCCAAGCCAAAGGTTGAAACCGTTACACTTTCATTGCTGGAGCCATTGCCCGCTAAGGCGGCAACTGCATCCGTTGTCAGCAAGGTATCCGATGTCGAAATGATATGGTTTGTTGTCAAATAAATGCCTGAAGTTGATGCACCAGCAGCCACTGCCGCGAGATTGGTTGCACGATAGTTCAGGGTTACGTTTCCACCAGCAACAACAATATTTGAACTTAGCGTTGGGATTGGTGAGATTGCCAGATCAGGTAGATTTGCCACCTCCGCACCATAAATTGCCTGCCCGCCGGCAATATCAAAACTTGTAAGGCCAGTTGCAGAGCCGCCCGCATCAAAGTACATGACAGCCGCGCTGTTTGTCGGGTGATTTAAGCCAATGGAATGGCCAATTTCATGCACGGCAACTTCAAAGATTGTCACACCGCTAGACAGGACATAACTTCCAGCGCCCGGGTCCCACGTCCAAGTTTCGCCGGTGTCAAAATTAATGCCATTGTTCCCAGAATACAAATTGGAAGGAAGTGTAAACTGCGAATTGGCAACAGCAAGCGTTCCAAATGCACCATCAATGGCAGTAAAATCGATGACAATGTCGGCGGCGGCGGCGGAGCCAACGCGAAGAAAATCCAAGGAAATTACTGCGTCCCATGCAGCAAAGGCCTCGGCAAACTCATTGCCATAACCCGGGTCGCCGTTGAAATACCAGGTAACTGTATCCTGCGCCCATTTTTGACCTGATAACACATAATCTGACATGGTTTTCTCCTAGCTTTTTTAACGGTGTAGAAAAGAGTAATGGCTGTATTATGTCACAATGCAACTTTTTTTATGCTTTTGCCTCTCTGCGAAAAGATAAAGTCGGATGTATCAATGCTGGATTCTGCAATGGTCACGTTACCAGCCCCACGTAAATACATGTAAACAGATGATATTTCAACTCGAATAATGGCGGAATTGGCCTCTCCACCAGATCAAATCAATCATGCGGATAGTTTCCTCATCCCAATATTCTCTTTACCGGGCGGTGCAATTTATGCAGATTGCCCAATTACAATTATTGTTGCTATGAGTAATCTGGAAACGTCAACCCTATGCCCCAGAACACCAAAAATATACTCTTGCTTTGCGCTGAAGCGGCACGTCACACGGGGACGGTAGACGCGCACATCCGTGCCTTTGATGTGCACAGTAAATACAATGTCGTCACCCTTGATGCGTCGGTCGCGGGGCAGCTCGATATAGACCTATCCCTGTTTGATGCTGTCGTGTTTCACTATTCGATTATTATTGCTGACCCGCGATATATTGCGCTGGATTTTGCCGAGAAACTGACCCAGTTTCAGGGTCCAAAAACCCTGTTTATTCAGGACGAGTTTCGCTGGGTGGACCGTACCGTTAATGCGGCTAAAGCCCTTGGTGTTGCCATTGTCTATACGGTGGTAAACAGGGATGTTATTCGCAAAATCTATCGTGATCCATATTTTGACAATGTCCGTTTTGAGCAGACTTTGACCGGATTTGTGCCTGAGGAATTGCTGGCCTATGATGCGCCAGCTTACAAAGATCGCCGGTTGGACATTGCCTACAGGGCGCGAAAGCTCCCCGGTTGGTGCGGCGGATTTGCCCAGCAAAAATGGCAGATTGGTGAGCGCGTAGCCGATGAAGCGGTGGAGTTTGACTTGAAATGCGACATCGCCATGTCGGAGGCCAGCCGGATTTACGGGGAAAAGTGGATTGAATTTATGGCCAATTCACGGGCGACACTTGGCACAGAAAGCGGCGCTAGTTTTGTTGATTTTACCGGACTTGTGCATCAGGAAATTGATGCCTATGAGGCAAAAAATCCGGGCGCAGATTTTGAAGAAGTCCGTGAGAAATTTCTTGAGGGGAGCGACGGGGACATTATTATTCATGTGATTTCCCCCCGTGTCTTTGAAGCGGCGGCTCTAAAAACATTGATGATTATGTACCCGGGGGAATATTCCGGCATCGTTGTGGCGGGGCGTCATTATGTGGAATTATTACCCGATCATTCCAATTTTGCGGAAGTCGTCAATATACTCAATGATCCGCAAAAAGCCGGGGCAATCATTGATAATGCATATCGGGAAATTGCCTGCTCCCCCAAATGGACCCATAGGGCCTTTATTGAGGGGTTTGACACCGTGCTGGAACAAGAGTTTTCGCTTAGCCCTGGCCAAGGTTCGCCTTCAACATCTATGAACCAGATCGAGAAACAGGTTGAATTTGACCGGTTAGTGAACCTGAGTAAAAAGTGGGCGAGAAACGCTAAAATTCGCATGCAAATCATCCTGTTTATTCAAGGCATTCGCGTCTGGGTATTCTCGACCATTGAGCGGGTTTTACCCCCGGTGCTTTCCACACCGATTTTGAATTTTGGCCGCGCAATAACCGGCCTGATCAAACCGTTTTTGCGGAAGTTTTTGCTTTAAGGCTTGAAATACCTGAGCAAAACCTCTCTGGTGTTGGCTGGAATTGAGCTGAATTTAGTTGTGAGTATAGCTGTTTTATGTGTGGTATCGCTGGTATAATGAGCCTTTCAGGGGCACCGGTTGAGCGCTTGGCCCATAAGCTAGAAGTTATGGGCAAGCTGATTGCCCACCGTGGTCCAGACGACAAGGGTATATGGTGTAATTCACAGCAGAATGTGGGATTTGCCCATGCAAGATTGAGCATTATTGATCTTTCATCAAATGGCGCTCAGCCCATGCGCGGCCCCAATGAGACGGTCATTGTGCATAACGGGGAGATTTATAACTACCTCGAATTGCAAAACGATCTTAAGCACAAATGGGATTTTGCCAGCACATCGGATACGGAGACAATTCTAGCCAGTCACGCCGTATATGGGGAACATTTTGTCGATCATTTGCGCGGTATGTTCGCCAGCGTCATATATGACGAGAAACAACAGAAACTAACCGCGGTGCGTGATCGCTTTGGCATCAAACCCCTATATTATGCGATCATTGATAATATATTTTATTTTGCCTCTGAAGCGAAGGCTATTGTGCCGTTTTTGCATGAGATTGAAACCGATTGTGATGCTCTAACGCAATATCTGACATTTCAATATGCCCTTGATGACAATACTTTATTCAAGAACATCAAGCAGTTAATGCCTGCCCATTCTTTAACCATTAAAAATGGTTCTGTGCAGATCAGGCGTTATTGGGATATTAATTATGAGATCGATTGGAACCATTCGCCGGAATATTTTTATGAGAACCTGCGGGAAAAATTCCAACAATCCATCGACCTGCATTTGCGCAGTGATGTGCTCGTTGGCGCTTACGTTTCCGGTGGCATAGATTCGAGCCTTATTTCGGCTCTTTCGGCAAATGCAAATGGGAAAAACAATCTGGGGTTCCATGGGAAGTTTACCCAGTTTCCCGGATATGATGAAAGTGATTTTGCCGAAATCGCGGCGCAGAGTGCCGGTATTGACCTTGCGCAAATGAGCATCACTGCCGATGACTTCCGGGATAATATTGAAAACATCATTTACCATCTGGATTATCCCGTGGCTGGGCCGGGCTCATTCCCCCAATATATGGTGTCCCAACTCGCCGCCAAGCAGGTAAAAGTTGTGTTGGGCGGGCAGGGCGGAGATGAGATATTTGGCGGTTACGCGCGCTATGTCGTGGCCTATTTGGAGCAATGTATAAAAGCGTCGCTAGATGGCAAAGCCGACAATGGGAATTATGTGGTGACCTTGGCTTCAATTATCCCCAATCTGGGCATATTGCGCGAATACAAGCCCATGATGCAACAATTATGGAGTGAAGGCTTGTTTGGCAATCTTGATCAGCGATATTTTCGCCTGATTGACCGCTCCACGGACATGCGAGATGAAGTTAATTGGGAGGCCTTGAGCAAAGACAATATGTTTGCCCAGTTCGAGGCCATCTTCAACTCCCCCGCCAATGTGGGTAAAGAAGCCTATTTCGACAAAATGACACACTGTGATTTCAAGTGCCTGTTGCCGGCATTGTTGCATGTGGAGGATAGGATGGGCATGGCCCATGGTCTGGAAACTCGTGTGCCAATGCTTGACCATAAACTGGTCGAATTTGCCGCCACCATCCCGGCCAATGTGAAATTTGAAGGGGGCAATATGAAGCAAATGCTCAAGATTGCCTTCAAGGATGTATTGCCAGAAAAGCTGATCAATCGGCGCGATAAAATGGGTTTTCCCGTTCCCTTAAAAGAATGGTTCGGAGCAGATTTGAAGGATTTTGTGCAGGACATTTTTTCCTCACAGCAGGCCAAATCTCGCCCTTTTATGCATGCGGATAAGGTGGTGCAGGGGTTCGCAGACGAAGCAAAGTTTTCGCGTAAAACCTGGGGTCTGTTAAGTCTGGAAATCTGGCATCAGCAATTTCACGACAAAGCGGCTGAGTGGAAAGCAAAGCTATTGTGAGCACAAGCGGGCCAAGTCAAAAAGACACGGACGAGAAAAACGCGCAGTTCTGGGATGATTTGTGCGGTTCTCAATTGGCAAAATCCATGGGCATCACTGACAATTCCCCCGCAAGTCTCAAGAAATTTGATGATTGGTATTTTGAGTTCTATCCCTATCTATCAACCCATATCCCCTTAGCGGAACTCGCGGGTAAATCGGTGCTTGAAGTGGGTTTGGGATATGGGACGGTGTCGCAAAGGATTTTTGCATCCGGGGCGGATTATCATGGGCTTGATATAGCCAAAGGCCCTGTGGATATGGTCAATTTGCGTTTAAGTCGTGGGGAAAATAATGGGGAGGCCAGAGTGGGTAATATCTTGGCGGCACCCTATGGGGACGAAATTTTTGACTGGGTGATTGCCATCGGTTGCCTGCACCATACCGGTAATCTGGCACTGGCCATTGATGAGGTTTATCGGGTGCTGAAAAAGTCAGGGCAGGCCATGATTATGGTTTATAGCGCCACTTCATATCGGCAGTTTCAACGGGCACCGTTTGCCACCTTCTCAAAGTTGATGTCCAAATCAACAACCATGCGCGAGACGGGCACCATTCAAGGTGATCAAAAGGCGCGGAGGTCCTATGATACAAATGTATCCGGCGAAGCGGCCCCTGAAACCGCCTACGTATCCGCACAGGAACTCAAGCATTTATGTCGCCGGTTTTCCAAGTGCGCCATTACCCATGAAAATATCGGGCAGGACGGAATTTTTAGACCTGTTGCACGGGCAACAGCCTTGAAATTTGGCAAGTATTTGGGGTTGGATCTATATTGCGCCCTAAAAAAGTAGGTCAAGTTCAGGATAAGAACCTAGATTTTCTCCGAGCCTTCTGAAACCAGTTTTAACGGTACAACACTATCGCCAATTTTTTTATTGTCGCTGTCATCAATCAACTGGAACAGAATTTGGCGCAGGTTTAACTCATCTTCTGCCTCAAAGGCACCCCTTAACTTATTCAGCTCGCCGGTAAGCGGAGTGCGTAATTTTTGATCTTCCTGGGAGCGCAATATCTTGGAAACACGGGTTGGTTTAACGCTTTCAGGTGCATAAAAAAGCTCCTCGTGAATTTTCTCAGCGGGGCGTGCACCGATGATGGAAATAGCAATATCGCCCCCCGGATTATCCTTTGTGCGAAGACTTACCCCCGCCAACCGGATCATGTTTTCCGCTAAGGCCATAATGGGCATGGGCTCACCCATTTCAAGGATGAATATGTCCCCACCTTTTGACAGGCGCCCCGCCTGCACAATAAGTTCTGCCGCCTCGTGGATGGACATGAAATAGCGGGTCATATTTTCGTCGGTTATGGTCACCGGACCACCCTGGGCGATTTGCTCCTTGAACAGGGGAACCACCGAACCGTTTGAACCCAACACATTGCCAAATCGCACGGCGCAGAATTTTTGCCCGCTCGCTTCTTTTTTGGCTTTATCCGCCCAATAGCTTACGATCAATTCCGCCCAGCGCTTGGTCGCGCCCATAACGTTAGTGGGGCGCACGGCTTTGTCGGTTGAGATAAGCACAAAATTTTCAACCCCAGCCGCATAGGCCGCTTTGGCAATGGTTTGGGTGCCAAAAATGTTGTTTCTAACCCCCTCAAGCGCGGTGGCTTCCACCAGCGGAACATGTTTGTGCGCCGCCGCATGAAACACGGCCTGCACGCCTTCACGGGCAAACGTGCGGGCGACCAAGGCTTTGTCACCCGCTGAGCCGAGTACAGGGACAATGGGTAAATCAGTACGTTTTTTAAGTTCGCGCTCAATTTGATAAAGGACAAATTCATTGGCTTCCAAAAGCACCAATTTGCGCGGGTTCCATTTAACGATAAGCTTGCACAATTCTGAGCCAATTGAACCGCCGGCCCCCGATACCAAAATACAACGCCCCTCAAGCATTTCCCCAAGAAGTTCAGGGTCAGCAGGAACGGTTGAACGGCCTAAAATATCATCAATATCAATTTCGCGTACTTGAGAAATCAGATAACGGCCTCGGGCAAGGTCGGCCAAAGCGGGAAGGGAACGGATTTTGATTTTATGTTGGGAGAGGTCAGAAATGATTTTTTGTCGCTCGGTCGGCCCCAACGAAGGCATTGAAAGGATGACTTCTTTAATGCCCATGCTCTCAATAAGGTGCGGCAATCGGGACGGGGAATAAACCCGTATCCCACTCACATCGCGCCCATGCAGGGAAGTATCATCGTCTAGGAACCCGGCAACATATTTATTGCCCTCCTGATGTAGAGCCGCCGCCAATTGTGCGCCTGCGGCACCGGAACCATAGATGAGAACCTGTCCAGAAAACTTACGCCGCGCGGGGGGCCAAAGGAGGTATTTTGCCCCAAAACGACTGCCCCCGATAATCCAGATGGCGAGGATAAAATATATAATAGGTACGGATCGTGGCACGGTGCCCACGCGCGAAACTTCGAGTAAAAACAGTGCGCCAAGCCATAACAGCGTAGCGATACCGACAGCTTTCGCGATGGTCCAAAAAGCGCGTTCGGGAAGATAGCGGATCACTGAACGATAAAGCCCCATGCGGATAAAAACAGGGATTGCAACAACAGGGGCCGCCGCCATAACCATCAATTGTGAGATATTAGGCATCACAAATGTGCTAAGACGAAGGGAATAGGCGACCCAGACAGCAGCAAAAAGTGCAATGGAATCAAAAGCAACCAAAACGAGACGCTTCATAGGGCGCGGGATTGCCAAAAGATAAGTACGCAAAAACTTCAACATGGCTTTAGTATAGATAAAAAATTGCTCGGGGCATAGGGATGAATTGAGCAGGTTATGTTGGTTAGTTAACCAATGGCTTTTGCAACGCCACATCATATAGTGCGTTTGATTGGAATGCGAAAAAACGCATCTCCCATTTGTTCTCAAGGGCAAAATCTACCACGGCGCGATGAACCCCATAACGGCCCAACGAGGGGTCAATATGGGCAAAATCATTAAATACCATATATCCGCCCGGCTTTATCTTGTTCGCCGCCGCCCGCGCATCACGAATGACCCCCTCAAACGAATGATCTGCATCCACATATATCCAGTCAAAATATTCATCTTCAAACGTGGAAATAACCTCGTGTACCAACCCCCGGTGCCTTTTAACGCAAGGGATGGTCAATCCATCTTCGTTGAATTTCGAATAATCCAAATCAATCAAGTGCAATTCTTTTGGATTTGTTTTGCTAACAATATGTCGAGCAAAATCCCCTTTATAGGTACCCAGTTCTGCAATAATTGCTTCCTTGGGTAAAAGATCGAGCATGTGATGACGCGTGGCACAAAACTGACACTTTTGCACAAGCTCTGGGGGCAGCGCTTTTGAGGCTTTACCGGCGCCCATTGATCTGGAAATGCGATAAAGTTTGCGCAAAGGGGCTGGAACTATACCGCGTAAACGTAACTCAATATTTTTAAGGCTAAAATTCAAGGATATTTCCTGTTCTTGCGATATGCCACAAATTTACAATAGTTCTGAATAGACCGTTTGAACATCGTTGATAACATGTTGTTCGGTGAAATTGTCGAGCACGCGCTGGCGCGCCGCATCGCCCATTTTTTGGCGAAGCTGTTTATCCGTTACTAATTTTTCGATCGCGTCCGCCAATGCTTTGGCATCCTCCACAGGCACAATATAGCCCTGACGGTTTTCAACCACAAAATGCCGACACCCCGGTACGTCGGTTACGATCACCGCGCGTCCACAGCTTGCCGCCTCAAGCATAGCGCGCGGCATACCTTCACCCCCCCGCGAGGGAACAATAGCCATGTCAGCTTTTTGCCAGACCTCACGGATATTCTCAGATCGCCCATGCCAACTCACATCCTTGCGCCCATTCCAAACGGCTAATTGCTCAAGGGTTATGGTTTTTGGATTTTCAAGATCAGGTTCCCCGTAAAGATCAAGCTGAACAGCAATTTTTCTTTGTTGTAATATATCCAGTGCTTCAATCAAAATATCTACGCCCTGTGACCAAACCAAACGCCCGACAAATCCAAGGTGGACAATTTTGTTGTCGGGATGGGGCAGGGCGCGAAGATGTTCGGTATTTACACCAGCTCCCCCAAGGATGCTCTGGCGCGCCGTGGGATAAGAGCCGAATTGTTCAAGTGCATAGCCATCATCCGGGTTTTCCAGCAGCAACCAGCTTTTGGGACGACGTAAATACCAAGTGATCAGGCGAAAGAAAATACGGCGCATTTTTTGGTGGCGAGAATTATCACTCAGGGTAACAAAGCCTTGGCCCGTCAAGTGATAAACCTTGGCGCTTTTTGGGAAAAGTCGTGCAACTAGCCCGCCGATGACAATGGGTTTCAGGGCAATGAAATGAAAAATATCAGGCCGAGTTTTTAGGAACACACCAAATAAAGAGAATAGCAGTTTGATACTGGAAATAAGCCCCATTGAAGCACGGTCAAAATTTACAGGAATAATTTTAACGCCCAGTTTTTCAATAATTGGTGCCTTGTCGCTTGGGGTTGTGGCCAGATAAATTTCTACGTCATCCACGCCCGCCACAGTCTTCAGGTTCGCTGCAGCTTTGGCCAAGGGCAAAAAGTGAGAATTGAAAAACCAATCCTCGGTACACACAAATAGAATTTTCTTTGGCTTTAACATGAATATATAAGACTAACTTTTTTGCCGTATCAGGGGCACAGAAATAGCGGTAGGCATTACAAATTTCAATGGATTTTTGTTTTAAGATACAATAATCCCAACTTCGATACTTGCGTTTATAAAATACCTCTTTTCAAGCCCCTTAATTTGCTCTAGTTAATGCTCGAATTTAGTAAGAAAAAAGTGCGTTACGCGCATATATTTCCAGAGCGAAATCAGTGAACAATATGAATGATCTTCCTCAAATTTCTGTTGCGGTAATCGGGGGTGGCCATTGGGGTAAAAACCTGGTGCGCAATTTTAGTGAACTTAGTGCGCTAAAGGCCATATCTGATCCTGACCCTGCAATTCAAAAAACAATGCACGATACATATAATG
>JAJRRG010000066.1 GCA_024279675.1 Alphaproteobacteria bacterium | reverse complement strand
GTTATGCTCACGACATCCCTTAAACTCAACGTTGAAATAATGAACGACACATCAAGCCTGTTGTTCTTGCCCACGTTGCAAAACTACGAAGCCGCCCTTTGCAATATGCTTTGGTATGAACCTGCGAGCGTTGAGTATTGCAACCCCACATTCGGACGCGCATTACAAAACTCCCTTATTATTTCCATCACATCGACAGCACTGACTTTGGTCATTGGTTGCATGGCCGCCTATGCCATCGTGCGCTTTAGGTTTATGGGACGTGATGCTGTTTCTTTAACAGCTCTAATGATGCGCATGGTCCCCCCCGCAGTTTTGCTAGTGCCGGTTTTTGGTATTTGGACTTTTCAATTTCAGATTGATGGTACACAGGCAGGCATAATTTTGATCTATGTGGCCATGAACCTCCCCTTTGTAATTTGGATATTACAAAGCTTTATCGTTCAAGTGCCAATTCAACTGGAGGAAGCCGCAAGGGTCGATGGCGCCAATCCTTTTCAAGTGTTCTTTTAATTGTATTACCGATCATCAAACCCGGTTTAGCAGCGGCATCAATTGTTACCTTTAGAATAGCTTGGAACGAATTCCTTTTGGCCAACGCATTATCCAATCGCAACTCGCGAACGGTGCCAGTTACCATTATTAATTCCTTGACCGAATATGATATTGACTGGGGTGTTATCATGGCGACGGGGATGTTGCTGGCCATTCCGCCCATTTTGGTTACTTTTGTAGCTTCACGGCAAATCATCGCTGGAATGACCGCCGGGGCTGTTAAAGGGTAAATTCATGGATACTCAAGTTCTTTTATTGGCAACACTTGAAACCAAAACCGCCGAAACCACTTACCTCAAGAATGCATTGAATAGCAACGACATCTATCCAGTAGTTATTGACGTATCCTTGTCATCTGGTGGCGAAGTCTGGGATAGCGCGGGCAAACTATCCGCCATGGAACAGGTGGTTGAAGAAACCATACAAAACATTTTCATAACCTACGGCAAACATCTCAAAAACATTAAGTCGATCATCGGTCTGGGCGGCGGAACCGGCGGCGAGTTAATTCTGCGCATCATGCGCGCGTTGCCGCCCCATTGTGCTAACATGCTCGTCACCCCGCTCCCCTTTGATCCCCGCTCCTCGGTGGCGGACAGTTCGATTGTGCTTATTCCATCCCTGGTTGATATTTGCGGACTCAACGAGACACTTCGCCAGGTGCTAAGGGACAGCGCTGCAATGGTCGCCGGCATTTGCACAGCTCAAACCCACCAAAAATCAGATACAAAAACATCAATTGCTATTACTGCACTCGGGGCAATGGGCAAAGTCACAGACCTGCTTGTCCAAGGGGTACAACGCGCCGGGCACGAAGCAACCGTATTCCATGCCAACGGGTTTGGTGGCGCGGCCTATGCACGCTTTGCTGAGCAAGGAATGTTCAGCGCCACCATTGATTTGACCACCCATGAACTCACTCGCCTATTGTTTACGGGAAGCCATGTGCCAATGCCCAAAAGATTTGATGCGGCGAGTAATGCGAATATCCCTCAAATTGTTTTACCGGGAGGGCTAAATTTTTTGGGCCTTGAAAGCCTGGAAACTGTCCCCGCCCACTATCTGGAACGTCCCTATTATCAACACTCCGGTTTGTTTACCCATGTCAAATTAACCCAAGAAGAAATGGTGCTTGTCGCCAAAACCCTAGCGGGACATTTGTCAAATTCTAAGTCTGAAGCCCATCTAATTGTGCCCATGGGCGGGTTTTCAACCCAAGACGCACCCGGCGGTGACATTGAGGATTTAGAATTACGCGAAGTATTTTTATCAACCATAAAAACCGTCCTCTCTCCTAACGTCAAGTTAACACAACTTGAAAGTCATATATCACACCCCCAAACAGCGAATTGCATCCTAGATGCAGTTCAAGATTTTTACTGATATCCCAAGGACCAAACTTATGTACGACCAAAACGATATTGAAACAAAAAAAGACGCCTTAATCGCAACCGCTCGCCGTTGCTTTGACGTTGGCTTACAAACAAATGCCGGCGGCAATTTATCCGTCAGATTATCCCTAGGGAATGCCATTGTTATCAAACCATCCGGCGTTGGTTTTGCAGAATGTACCCGCGACAATTTGCAAATTGTTAGCCTTGATGGAAAAGTAGAGCCCTCGGCTTTTAAGCCATCAAAGGATTCGGATTTTCATTTAGACCTTTATCGTGTGCGCAAAGACATTAACGCCATCGTTCATTGCCATAGTCCCTGGGCCACCGGATACGCAAGTGCTGGCATAGAAATCCCTTGTCTTACAGTTCAGACCATTGAAAAACTTGGTCGTCTTCCACTCATTCCCCTTGCGGAAAATGGAGGGCCCCAAACGGCCAGCACGATTACACCGTTCTTTGAAAACACGTCAGTGCGCGCCGCAATCCTTGCCAACCATGGCACCATCGGCGTTGGAGCAACCCTTACAGCGGCGCAATACCTAGCTGAGATTATCGAAGAAACTGCCCATATTGCCTTTGTCCGCGATTCTCTCATGAGCGCCCACAATTTGACGGACGTCCGCGTCCCCACATTTGGCACCCAAAAAGAAGCTGCTTTGGCGGGGAAATAATCTACACAATTGCTGTTCTAGCCTCATTAACTCCAGCACAAGGTGCGACGGCAGAAAAATTGCATTTTACTAAAACGGCAAGCTACTTAATCCCTGCATTATCACGTTCCTTTATTTTGCCAACCCACACAAGGCTGAGTGTGGGATTCTAAACGTGATGTGCAGACTGGGATGAGGAAGGACACGCCCACATTTGTTTTATCTTGCCTTGCCACTTCGCGCCATCCAAACGCCTGTTCTACGCTGCCGCTCCCATGAAATTCGCCAGCATTTCCGCCTCACTTCCTTCCCAATATTGCCGGTGGCAAGGGGAAACAAAAACCAAAAAATACCGAGTTATAGGAAGCCGCTCAATGGCTTTGGTAGGACAACTTATTTGCAATCGACAACATTAAACCGTGCCTCAACATCAGAACTATTACCAACCAGCCACGCTTCCCAACCGGCCAAATGCTGTTCCCATACAATCTTTGCCTTTTGTTCCGCTTCGCTAAACCGATCCGTATGAAAAGAGATGCCCACATGCCTACGCGGTTCAAGGCTCGAAAACAGCACTGACATGCGTTTGCGTAAAGCAAAAGATAAGATGGGCAGAAGAACAAGGTTGGAAGCAATGGTAATTTACCAAATAATTTCAGTTGGATAACAAGAGTTCCAACGAGAAATATTTGGCGGAGTTGGCGGGAGAGAAGTAGAACCCACTCCGCCAAGCAACCGAGGAGGTTGCCAGCCAACTTCTTGGCTGCCCCATCGGAGGCATTTGCGTAGCAAATTGCCGCGAGATCAAAAAGATGGCGGAGAGACAGGGATTCGAACCCTGGGAACGCTCGCGCGCTCAACGGTTTTCGAGACCGCCCCATTCGACCACTCTGGCACCTCTCCACAAATGCTGGGATGAACCATGGTCTTATGCGTCACCCAGCGGATTCAGTTTATGACATAGGGCTCAAAACTGTGCAACGCCGCTGATCAAATTTTCTTTTGCTTCCTTCCGCTCACACTGCAAATGGGCTATTTTGCATATGTTTCTAATCAGAAAAAATCAAAAGGAAGCGATTATGACATTATCAAGACGAAGCGCCCTTGGTTTGGCTTTAGGGGCAAGCGCAATGGCCCTATCCGGCCATCAGGCAATCGCTCAGTCCACCCCATTCGCGCTACAGGGAGATGTGTTTGACCTCAATCTGAACGAGATAATTATCCACCCGATCAACCATGCCAGCCTGCTTATTTCAATCAACGGCACCATCATCTATGTGGACCCCGTTGGGCCTCGTTCTCGCTACAACGCAATGCCGGCCCCTGACTTTACTTTATTGACACACGAACATTCTGATCATTATGACCCCGAGCTTTTACGTGGCATCGTCTCAAATGCCCGTCCCTTAATCACCAATCCCGCAGTATATAGTAAACTGCCCGCCTCGATAAAATCTTCGGCCAGTCCCATGGAAAACGGAGAAAACCGAGCGCTCTACAATATGATGATTGAAGCCGTGCCCGCCTATAATACAACTGCAGATCGCAAGCATTTTCATCCAAAAGGACGCGATAACGGTTATATCCTAAACGTTGAACAGGCCCGGATTTATATCGCAGGTGATACAGAAGATATCCCAGAAATGCGCGCGCTCACGAATATTGATATAGCCTTTGTGCCCATGATTCTGCCTTGGACAATGGACGAAACTCAGGCCGCCAGCGCCGTCAATGAATTTACCCCTAGCGTAGTTTATCCCTACCATTATGGGCCCAGCGACATCGGAAAATTCAAATCCCTGATTGAAGCCACCAACGCTTCCACTGACGTACGTTTCGCCAAATGGTACTAGTATTGTTCACATCAGGCCAAAACATTTGACCACTTTAGAATCTCGAGCACCTAAAACGCTTGACTCTTGGCCCCTTTATCAACATAACCAGCTTCAATTACACGTAGCTGATATTCAGCCGCGTGTTTTTACGTGATAAACCGCAGTTCGAGGCCTTTTAGGGCAATAATGCCCCCAAGTCCGCCCTTAACATTGGTGTGGCGCCGCAGAGCGCGTATTAAAATAGGAACCGGAAAAACCCGGTTACGGAAAAAAGAAAATGTTCGCTATTATTAAGACCGGCGGCAAACAATATAAAGTTGCCACCGACGACGTTCTACAAATCGAAAAACTTGATGCCACCGCCGGCGAC
>JAJRRG010000065.1 GCA_024279675.1 Alphaproteobacteria bacterium | reverse complement strand
TTTACGTTTTATTTATCTCGAATATCAGCACTCAAACCGCCATCACTATATATCACGTAAAGCATTTTATCCTGAAAAGGCACAACCCAACCCGACGGCACCCCTTCATACTTCCACATCATCGGCTCATGTGGGGAATAGCCCTTGATAATTTGCAATGCCAGTTGTTGCGCCGCAACCTCAGACAGTTCCTCATGCAAAATTGAACACCCGCTATTTTCCCCGTCAATATCAACCGCACCCCACACACCATCGGCTGTCGGGTGATAAAATTCATGATAGGTGCCGTTGGAAAACACCTCATATCCCATTTGCCGTAACCCATCATCCAGCCCCGTATAGTAGGGAAGATTGTCCAGACAAATTTCAGAAAACAACTGGGCAATAAGTTTTTCCGGCGCTCCAGCTTGCGCGTGACCAACAAAGCCAGCACTCGCAAAAACCGATAAGATCAAAGCAGAAACAATGGATTTCATGTTAGTTACCCCGAATGGCCGCAACAATTTTTTGTGCCGCATCGTCAAGGTCACTGGCCGAGATAACATTAAGATCAGAATTATCAATCAGCGCCTGCCCTTCGGTAACTTTGGTTCCTTCAAGGCGCACCACGAGGGGCACATTAAGGCCGATTTCTTCAACCGCCTGCAACACACCCTGCGCAATCACATCACAACGCATAATGCCGCCAAAAATATTGACCAGAATGCCCTTTACACTTGGGTCAGAGGTAATAATTTTAAACGCCGCCGTTACTTTTTCAACAGTGGCGCCGCCCCCAACATCCAAAAAGTTTGCGGGTTTTTCCCCGTATAATTTGATGATATCCATGGTCGCCATGGCAAGCCCGGCACCATTGACCATACAACCGATCGACCCATCAAGGGCGATGTAGGCCAGGTCGTGTTTGCTGGCTTCAATTTCTTTTTCGTCCTCTTCGGTCAGGTCGCGCAGGGCTTCCATATCCGGATGACGAAACAGGGCGTTGTTATCAAAGGAAACCTTGGCATCAAGCACCGCCAAATGACCATCACCAAGCACAACCAGTGGATTAACCTCAAGCAGGCTCATGTCTTTGCCCACAAACGCATTGTAAAGGATGGGGAACAAGTGCATCCCATCCTCACGCGCTTCGCGTTGCAACTCCAGCGCATCACACAAAGCGCTGGCATTCTCGGGAGTAACACCCGTCTCAGGCTCAATCGCCACAGTATGAATTTTCTCAGGCGTTTGTGCCGCCACGCCCTCAATATCCATGCCCCCTTCAGTGGAGACAACAAAGCTCACCCGACCATTTTCACGATCCACTAAAATCGACAGGTAAAGCTCACGCGCAATATCCGCCCCATCTTCAATATACAGCCGATTGACCTGCTTACCCGCAGGGCCGGTTTGTTTGGTTACAAGCGTGTTGCCCAACATATCTTTTGCGTGAGCCACAACTTCATCCACAGAACGGGCCAAACGAACACCGCCCTCAGCACTATCGCCAAGTTCCTTAAAGCGGCCCTTACCGCGACCCCCGGCATGAATTTGGCTCTTCACCACATAGACAGGCCCCGGCAAAGCGGTTGCCGCCGCCATAGCTTCACCCGGATCAAATATCGCCAACCCTTGCGCGACCGGCGCGCCAAATTCTTTTAAAAGTGCTTTTGCTTGGTGTTCATGAATGTTCATTTGTCTAAAAAACCCCTGTTAATTCATGTCTGAAATTACCGGGCAAAATGTAAAAAAAGTCATCTACCCGGCAAATATGTCCCTACGAAAAACTTACGCTAATTTTGGTGCAATTTTTTTACACACATCAATAAGTCCCTCAACAGAGCCCACTGATTTATTAAACGCAGCTTGCTCACTCCGGTTGAGATTTACCTCAATAATTCGTTCAACGCCATTTGCGCCCAAAACAGTTGGCACGCCCACATAAACACCCTTAACCCCAAATTCACCCTTGAGGTACGCGGCACAGGGCAGAACCCGTTTCTTATCTTTCAGATAAGATTCCGCCATGGCAATCCCGGCGGTTGCTGGCGCATAAAACGCAGAACCCGTTTTAAGAAGCCCAACAATCTCAGCACCACCATCGCGCGTGCGTTGCACAATTTCGTCAAGACGTTCTTTTTTCAGCCAACCCATTTTCACCAAATCAGTAAGCGGAATGCCCCCGACCGTTGAATAACGGGGTAGTGGAACCATTGTATCCCCATGCCCGCCCATCACAAAGGCGTTCACGTCTTCAATCGACACATTACGTTCGTCGGCAATAAAATGGCAAAATCTGGAACTGTCCAACACCCCAGCCATACCCACGACGTGGGACGTGGGCAGACCCGAAAAGCGTTGTAATGCCCAAACCATAGCATCAAGCGGATTGGTGATGCAGATCACAAAAGCATCGGGCGCATATTTTGCAATACCGGCCCCAACCTGCTCCATAACTTTAAGGTTGATTTCAAGTAAATCATCCCGGCTCATACCGGGCTTGCGTGGCACACCGGCGGTCACGATAATCACATCCGCCCCGGCAATTCCTTTATACTCAGACGTACCCGAGATCGCGGCATCAAAACCACTTTCAGGCGCGGATTGGCTGAGATCCAAAGCCTTACCTTGCGGCACCCCATCGGCAATATCAAACAACACAACATCACCCAGATCTTTTATTGCCGCCAGATGCGCCAAAGTTCCGCCAATTTGACCTGCGCCAATAAGAGCGATTTTTTTCCGTGCCATATCAATTATCCTCGTGTTTAAGTTGCTAAAATATCTCTAGCGAATCATTAAACCTGTCCATGGGTTGGCGCAACTTAAAACCCGCTATATTGGGCATTTCTACGTAATTGGACGCCATGTCACACATTCACAGGTGCCGGTGACACCACTATTGCCAAACTCACTAAACTTCCCTGATGGCCCCGGACAAATATTCCAATGACGCCATCTCGTTCAAACGCGACACAGTGCGCCTAAATTCAAATGCAGTATTCTTGTCCCTAGACAATTCATCAAACCCGACTTCAAAACTGGCAACGAGTTTCACCCCTCGATCATACAGCGTATCGATCAATTGAATAAAACGCTTGGCACCATTAGAATTCTCACGTGAAAATTGCGGCACGCCCTCAATGACGAGCGTATGATAGGCATGACTTATCGCCAGATAATCACGGCTTCCAAGCGGTTGTTCGCACAAGTCTTCATAGGAAAATCGCGCCGACCCCATTGCGCTACTTGGCACTAAAATATCCCGACCCAACACATGTACCTTTGCATCACTTATAGCCAGCCCCCCACTTAGTAGTTCCCAGTGCTGATCAATTTCGGGGCCTGTTTTTTGCTGCGCACCAAAATGAAACACAGGTTGGCTGGTCAATCTATCCAGCCGATAATCGCTACGTGCATCCAAATGCAAAACCTGGCAGTTTTGCTTAAGAAGCTCAATAAATGGCAGGAATAGTTCTCGATTGAGACCGTTATGATATAGCTGATCGGGGACTACATTTGACGTTGCGACAACAACAATCCCCGCCTCAAAAAACTTCTCAAACAATCGCCCAAGCAGCATGGCATTGGTAATATCGCTCACATGGAATTCATCAAAACACAACAGGGATACATCTTTGATTATCGGTTTTACCGCCTCGGAGATGGGATCCATACTCCCCCCATCATGGGCACTTTCCCGCCTAATTTTAGTAATATTATGATGCAGTTCATCCATAAATTCATGAAAATGCACACGGCGTTTTTTAGCCACATCAAGATGGGTAAAAAACATGTCCATAAGCATGGTTTTACCACGCCCCACGTCGCCCCAGATATACAGACCCTTGGGCGTTTTCTGCCCGCGCTTAAAAAAATCGGCTAGGGCATTATTCTTGTTTTTTTGTCTGAAGAAGCGAGTGAGGCTATCCAACTCAAACGCAATTTCGCGTTGTGCAGTATCCTTTTCAAGCACACCATCCAACACTAATTTATCATAATAATCGATCAATGAATGCGAGGCATTTTTTATAGATGATCCAACCAAGTCAACAAACTCCGCTCAACAGCGTTTAAGTTAGCTTGTTCAAGTTAGCCTGAAGTTAACCGGTCATTGAGATGCCTTGACCACCTGAAAGCGTACCGATAAAGCGATTGCCGCTTTTTAACAATGTGCCAATAATCGAGCCACCGTCATTGAATAATTGCACTTGTGTCCCCGCTAACTTCCACGAGGCCACACCTGACAATACGCTAATGGGGCAATTGGGCGCTGATGCGCGGAACCGATTTGTACCTTGTTTCGTAGTTTGGGTAAGGTTGATCCGACACTGATCCGCGCCAGAAATCACCGTCCATGCCCCAAGCATATTCTGAGTTGTAATACCGCCACTCAAATCCCGCGATTGCACATTCGTTGGAATGCCAGTCGGGTCAATGGCCACAAACGAACCATCGGGGGTTTGTAAATTATTCTGCGTTTGATTATTGGCCAAAAGCGGATCTTGCGAAACCTGCCCATCAACGGGAAACCCTGTTTGGCCAGTCCCGTTTTGCCCAAATACGCTTTGTCCCGGCTGCAACGGATTGCCGCTGGCATCCAATAGGGGGGGCAAACTTGTGCTTTGTACATTTGAACTGGCTACCGGCTCCAATTGTGCCGGCGGACCTGAAAACTGACGATTGCCAAACCGTGAAGACCCCGAACACCCGGCAATTGCACCAATCGCGATCAGCGCAATCACAACTTTGCCGAGGCCAAATGTTCTTGGCTTGAAATTATTTGGCCCAAAATTTCTATTTATCATTTTCTGCCCATTCTAATGGTTTACTCGCCCAACGCCCCCACGGGCTAGCGATCACATACACGTTTTAAAACTAAAAGCCACTATAACCCATGTCAGCGGCCCTATAAAAACCCTGTTAATGTGGCTTCATTAGGTTAGTTCATGGTAAATATTACAATTTGCGACATTTAAATCACGATAAGCATTCAGTGCCATCATGCACCCAAATCAGCCACAAGTCAGTAATCTGCCAACTAGCGGCTCATCTCTTCCAGCAACGCCTCAGCCAACAACTTTGCATCAGACGCTTCATGCACTGGCACCTGAATACCTACGCCCTTAGGGGGCATCACCCCTGGATAACCGGGAATTCCTTCAAATCCATCTTCAAGGGGATGGAAACCATGGGCCTTAAGCGCCACCACTAAAATCCGCAAAATTCCGGAATCCCGGTGGGTAAGTATCGTTTCAAAATTTACCATGCCCTGAACTAGAGCATCTTGATATAAAGTACAAAGAAAATATCCTGCGCTCAAATGGGGTAAGTCCAAAACCATTCTAAGAATTCAAACCCTTTTCCTGGGGCGTGTCACCGGGAGGTGGGCACCAGTTACTGGACAAATGACACGTGAAAACAAAAAGATAAAACAGAACGGGTCAAAATTATTGAACGCAACATGCGCTAGGGCGCAAACGCATCAAAAGCTTCAAGCGCCTCAGCCCCATAAATCATTGAAGGGCCCCCGCCCATATAAATCGCGACCCCAATGGTTTCGATGACTTCCTGACGCGTCGCCCCATGATCCGCGGCGGCTTTTGAGTGAAACGCCAAACCCCCATCACATCGCACAGCAATACCGATGGCCAGCGCAATAAGTTCCTTGGTTTTGGGATCAAGCTCACCGGGTCGCGTGGCTTTGAGTGCCAATTGCTGGAACCCGCCCATTGTCTCAGGCGCACCATCACCCAGTACACTCATTTGAGTCTTGACCAATGTGAGGAATTCAAACCAGTTTTTCTTGGGCATCATGACGTTCTTT
>JAJRRG010000064.1 GCA_024279675.1 Alphaproteobacteria bacterium | reverse complement strand
TTGAAAATTACTGTTGACCTGGGGATAGGTGAAGGGTGTGGCACGATTTACACTTGCGACCTGACCCATGGATATATTTCCATCAACGGTGATTACAGAAGCTAGTTCGTTATGTCTGGTTCATTTGATTTTACTGAAATTTATAGGTTGGAAGAGGGTTTGTTTGCCAACCGACCGGCCTTGGAGAGTGTGACGGACAAGTCGTGGGTCTGGCGATTTGCCAAGGGCTATACGGGCCGCGCTAACTCATTGCAAAGTTTGGATGTGGGCGATGCGGGGGACTTGGAGGCGCGTCTATCGCAGCATTGGGCGCGCTCGAGGGAATATGGGATACGGCCCCGATTTCGGGTCACGCCCCTTGCTTCGCCTAAAATTATTACGGCCCTTGAGAACCAGGGTTTTACCCGTGAGAGCAATACGCTGGTGATGGCCGCGCCGGTTGGCGATGATTTGGCAGGGCTTCACGCGGGGCAGGGTGAATTGGGGGCAAAGCATAAAATTATTTGCACCCCGGTGCGCGATAGCCAATGGCGCAGAGCCATATTGGAATTGGAAGAGGTGAGTGATCAGGATCGCTCTACATTTCTGCTGTTGCTTGATAAATTGCCGCAACAGGCCATCGGGCTTGGTATTTATGATAAGAGAGGTGCGCCAATTGGCGCGGCCTATGCCTCCCATGTTAAAAACATTGGCAGTGTATTTGCGCTGATCGTGTCCCGCTCATATCGGGGGCAAGGACTTGGTCGGCATATGATGGTATATGTGTTTAACTGGCTGAAATTGGCGGGGATTCATCAGGTGGCTTTGCAGGTTGTCGCAGATAATAAACCTGCGATTGGATTATATTCATCCCTTGGGTTTTGTGAAATGTATAAATATTATTATCTGGTGGGTGAATAATGAAACTACTTTTGGTGGTGGCGTGTGCATTGATTGATGCGGACAATCGCGTTTTGCTCGGACAAAGACGTAAAAATGATGATTTCGCCAATCAATGGGAGTTTCCCGGTGGCAAAATTGAAGCGGAGGAAACCCCTGAGGCGGCAATTATCCGCGAACTTGATGAGGAGTTGGGTATTGAAGTGAAGGCGCCTTGTTTGGCACCGTTAACATTTGCCTCCCATTCTTATGAAAAATTTCATTTGTTGATGCCAGTGTTTATTTGCCGGAAGTGGCAGGGGGAGATTGTTGCGAGGGAGCATCAGGCCCTGAAATGGGTTCGCGTGAACAATTTGCGCGATTATCCTATGCCACCGGCGGATGAACCGCTCATTGCGCATCTGTTTGATGTGTTGTGATTCACGGAAATATGGTAAAACTGGTAGTGGACATGTTGGCAATAAAAATAAAACTATTTTGTGCCGATGAGTATGGGGCAACGGCTATCGAATATGGGTTGATTGCGGGCTTGATGGCAGTGGCGTCCATTTTCGCATTCGGCACCTTGAGTAATGGTTTGCAAAATTTGTTTGGCGCGACCAATGATGGGGCCGGCAATGTTATCAGCGCCGCCGCTTCTTCTGCTGATTTGAACTAGGTTTCTCACTTCAATTAATCTAGATTTTGCTGCTATTTCTTTCCAAGAGCTTGGGCAAGACTGACCTTGGCACTGCCGGGTTTTAAGGGTTTTGGTTGGGAAATATGGGGTGCCCAACCGCTCATCCAGATCATTTCCATACTGGCGCGTATGCGTCCATCCTCATCGGTTCCAAGGCGTGCATAGGCTTCGTTTACGCTGGCCAGATGCGCTTGTGTAACCGGGGGGGAATTCCCATTGTGGGCATCATTGTAAAGTGGGTTAGAAGCGCCAAAGATTTTTAACTCCGCCATGAGTGATAGGGGGGAGGCATAGCGAAGTGTCAGTTTTTCAATATCGGAGACGGGGAGGGCAAATCCGGCCCTATGTAATAAAGCTCCGGCGTCCTTTACATCAATAAAAGGGGGAATGCGGGCCATGGCCCCCCCCAAATGTTTGGCATCAGCTTCAAGCCATGCGGCGCGAAGCTCGCGCAAGGATCCGCCACCAATAAATCCAGCAATGAATAGGCCATCGGGGGTCAAATGTTTAAGGATTTGGCTGAGAAATCCGGGTACATCATTGGTGATGGTGATGTCAAAAAGGGTGATAATTAGATCGTAATCGTTTGCCGCAGGGGTAAAATTTTCCGGATCGTATAACGGAACGCCTTGGGCATGGACGAGACTGGTGGCAACTTCAAATTTTATTGCCCCCTCCATTGAAGTGAGGGTTTTGGGCAGGTGATTGATATGGGGGGCGAGCACCAATGCTTTATTGAATTTACGCGAGATTGCCGCCAATCGATCACTCATATCGTCAACCATAAGGGAGGTCATAAAATTGTCAGATTGAACGCCATTACGCAAAAATTTGGCTTGAATCTTTTTACGGTCGAATATTTTTGGCGGAAGGTTCATTTTTTGGCCTGTCGGCGGGCATGAATTGAGTCGGTGAATTGAGTAAGGAAGCGGAAATGAACAAAGACGCGGAAATGAGTAAAGACGCGGCGTGGTCATATATGCAATATTTATGTTTATGGACAGGCAAGAGCAAAGTGTCAAAGGGGATTTAGGGGTATCCAAAGGGAAGCTGGGGGGACGTGTGTCTGTTGGGATGCAAAAATTGGGTGGTTTGGTTCTTGATCATCTTTATCCTCCCCTATGTGTGCATTGCAATGGGGGTATCGCGCGTGCAGATTTGATTTGCGCGACATGCTGGGGACAATTGCGG
>JAJRRG010000063.1 GCA_024279675.1 Alphaproteobacteria bacterium | reverse complement strand
GATCAGCACGTCAGCACCTGAGTTCAAAACCGGAGTGATATACTGGGAGAAATCCCCAGCGCCCACTGGCGTACGAACGGCAGCAGTTGTTTCCCAGCCCAGAGCTTCAGTCGCATTTTTCATCGACTCTTCTTGCGTCCAACCCCAAGTATAATCAGCGGTTAGGTGGTAGGCTTTGCGCTCATTACCATATTCAGATGAAAGAACTGGGCCTAGGGCTGCACCAGACATATAAGCATTGAAGAAATGGCGGAAACCATAACGTTTTTTATCTTTGCCCGTTGTATCATTGGAGTGAGTAAGACCCGCCATGAAGATGACGCCCATTTCCTGACAAAGCCCCTGCACAGCAACAGCCACACCAGAAGATGAACCGCCGGTGATCATAATCGCACCATCGCGCTCAATCATCCGGCGAGCACTATCGCGCGCCGCATCAGCTTTGGTCTGGGTGTCGCCCGTTACAAACTCAAGCTTCTTGCCGTTAATGCCATTCCCCTGCAGCGACAATGGCTTCATGGTATTGAGCATACCACCGTCGCCTTCGCCGTTAATGTGTTGAACAGCCAGTTTGTAAGCCTTGAGTTCGTCCGCGCCTTCATCGGCGTAGGGGCCGGTTTGGGGTACGTTAAAACCAAAAGTTACAGTGCTTCCAGTTGGATTATTTCTAAACTCCTGCGCCCACGCCCCTTTGGTAAAAACCAATGGTGCAGCACCGGCAGTAATCAAGCCCGCAGCGCCGGTCTTTAGGACTTTGCGGCGGCTAATACCTTTTTTAAGATCGCTCATAGCGTTCCTCCTCTTTGAAAACATGGGCTACGCCAGAACCTCCCCTGACGCCCCACATCAGTCCCATCAATTACAAAGAAAAGAAAACTATTCAATACCCCCTTGTTTTATATAAGAAAATTTGTCAATCTTTTCCAAAACTACACAAAATACTTGTAAATTCATTGACAAATTCAAGGACAATTATGCGCGCTCCCATCGGCTTAAAAATTCGCAACCATCGGAAAACTAAAGGCTTATCCCAAGCCGCGCTTGCAAAATCGGCTGGGATTTCCCCCTCATATCTCAACCTGATTGAAGCCAACAAGCGCCATGTGGGAGGCTCGCTTTTGCACAGGTTGGCCCAAAATTTGGAAATAGACCTACGCGATTTGACCGGTGAAACCGAATTACGCATGATCAATGAATTATGTGAGGCTTTTGCAGACCCCCTGCTTGCGCCCTTAAAGCTGAGCGAAAACGACGCCCACCAAATGGTTGCGCAACTCCCACGGATGGCCAAAGCGCTTCACACATGCTTTCGGGGCTACCTTGATACGAGCGCCACCGCCAATGCACTTTCCAACCGCTTACAGTCCGACCCCATATTCTCCCAACTCCTGCACCAGATACTTTCGCGAATTACCGCCATTCGCTCCAGCGCAGAAATTTTGCAGGACATGCCCGATATCACGGCTGAGCAACGCGCCAAATTTCATAGTTCCATATTCTCCGAGAGCCGTTCCCTATCTGATACGGCTCAGGCCTTACTGGTCCAATTCGATCAGGAAGTTGAACAACACAATTCGATCACCCCCCAACGTGAAGTTAACGACATGATCATCGGGGAAAATAATTATTTCCCCAGCCTTGAAAAAGCGGCGGATGAGTTGCGCACAAACCTTTTCGGCACGCAAAATGTCACAGAGAATGTCACAGAGAATGTCACAGAGAATGTCACAGAGAATGTCACAGAGAATATCACAGAGGAGATGTTAACAAACATACTCATGCAACACCACGGCATTCAAGTCATTCAAGCAGCGCAACACAACAATGCCCCCCCTCCCAATGCACACAAAATCCCAGCATCAACACCTTTGCCTAAGGCAAAAACTATCATCTTTTCAACAAGAACAAGCGCTTCAACACGGCGTTTCCAACTTGCCCAAAAATTGGCCATTCTTGAAGTTCAGCCAATCATTGATGAATTATGCCAGGACATACGTCTCACAACGGACAGCTCAAAATCTCTAGCATTTTCGGCCCTGACTGCCTATTTCGCCGGCGCACTCATATTCCCCTATTCCCAATTCTTAACTTCAGCCCAAGAATGCGGATATGATGTCGACTTTTTAAGCCAGCACTACGGGGCAAGCTTTGAACAAATCGCCCACCGCCTCGTGACTTTACGAAGATCAGGGGAAGCGGGAATTCCCTTTGGCTTTCTTCGGGCAGACCCTTCCGGATACCTCACCAAACAATTCCCCCTCCCTGGACTTATTATGCCCAATGCTGGGCATGCCTGCCCGCTCTGGGCCATCTACGCATCCCTTCGCTCCCCCAACGTCGTCGTCCGTCAAGTTGTGTCTTTTGCCGATGGATCACGTTATCTTTTCATTGCAAAAACCAGTTCCAAGCAAGTTGAAACATTTAATGATCCCCCCGTTTTGTCAGCAATTATGCTGGTATGCAATCTGGTCCATTCGGACAAAACAGTATATGCTAACACTCTGCAATTAAACGACAAAAAGCTGGATATTCCCGTTGGCCCCACCTGTAATTTATGCGTGCGCGTAAACTGCGCCCACCGCAATTCACCCATGGCTTCGGTTCCAATTCATTAATAATTGTTGCAAAGATTTCCATGACGGATAACAATCCGCATCAATTGATCGCGCCATTTCTACGGGGAGGTAATGATGGCATTCGATATTTTGGTGGTTGAAGATGAACCAGCGATTCTCACATCTCTAGAGTTTATTCTCAAGCATGAAGGCTGGAGCATTCGTCCGGTAATGGACGGAGAATCCGCCTTAACTGCGATACAAAGGACACTGCCCCGGTTGGTGATCCTTGATCTTATGCTGCCTAAAAAAAATGGGTTTGAAGTCCTAAAATCCCTTAGAAGTAACGCAGCAACAAAAGAATTACCGGTTCTTATTCTCACCGCCAAAGGTCAGCAACAAGACAAGCAAACCGCATTGGAACTTGGGGCAAATATATTTGTCACAAAACCCTACGCAAATTCTGACGTTATTGAGGCGGTTACCACCCTCTTGAGGGGTGCAAAAAATCAAATTCCGGCCGATGTAACATCATGAGTTCATGCCCATGAGCACCCGTCGGAAATTTGCTTTTACTGCTCTCCTGCTTCCTCTGTTTGGGCTATTGGCCATTTTGCCTCCCCTTGTTTCAATCCGCAACGTAAGCGTTACTTTTTTTGGCTTCCCCTCAATCATCGCCTACCTTTTCGGCATTTGGTTACTCTTGATTTTTGGGGCCTTTATTTTGCAAAAAAACATCCCAGAAAAACTGCCGAATATGAAGGAAAACCAAGAGTTTTCAGTCAGCCAAGAACTGCCAGTTAGCCAAGAACTGCCAGTTAGCAAGGATAGTCCCCTTGATTAGTGGTTCGCTGGTATTTGGCACGGCAATCGCTTATGTCATATTGCTGTTTGTGCTCGCCTATTTTTCTGACCGCAGTGCACGCAAGGGGCGAGGCAAACTTCTGCGCTCACCCCTTGTCTATACCTTGGCCATTTCAGTTTATTGCACCAGCTGGACATTTTACGGGGCTGTTGGGTCGGCCGCGCGTAACGGGTTGGAATTCTTAGCGATTTATCTCGGCCCAACTCTGGTCTTTATCGGTTGGTGGTATGGGCTACGCAAACTTATCCGCATCGGACATACCCAGCGCATCACCTCAATTGCCGACTTTGTATCGTCACGTTTTGGAAAATCAGAGCGGCTGGCTATTCTGATCACGATCATAGCCGTTGTGGGCATTACCCCCTATATTGCCCTACAACTTAAAGCCATCACCACCTCCCTCAGCGTAATACTTGCTGCAGCCCCCGATGCCACCCAAACCCAGTCCGGGAATGATTTGGGATTGGCTTTTGGTATCGCCTCAGCCATGGCCTTGTTTTCAGTTTTATTTGGCACCCGTAATATCAATGCCAACGAACAGCATCACGGGGTGGTCGCTGCCATCGCCTTTGAGGCCATCATAAAATTTGTTGCCATGATTGCCGTAGGTCTTTTTGTTGTTTTTGGTATTGGCGGGGGGTTTGCAGCCACCTATGCCCGCGCCGAAGACGTGGGCGTTGTTTTAAGTTCCGCTGAAAATTTTGGGCCTCGCTGGCTGACTATTACCATCTTGTCAGCCGCCGCAATCATTTGCCTGCCACGCCAGTTTCAAATCACAGTGGTTGAAATGCCAACGAAAACCACCTTAAAACCGCCTCGTGGGCCTTCCCGCTTTATCTGCTTGGCATGTCAATTTTTACCATGCCCATCGCCATTATCGGGTTGAGTGTGCTTCCTGCAGGAGCTGACCCAGATATGTTTGTGCTCACACTTCCCCTCACCCACGGTCAAGATGGATTAGCCCTTTTTGCCTTTATTGGCGGATTCTCCAGCGCAACATCGATGATTATTATCGCGTCGATTGCGCTCTCAATCATGATTTCCAACCACATTGTTGTGCCAATGGCGTTGCGTTCGCCGCAGCTTTTTGGCCTTAAGGAAGGGGATGGCATGACCCGACTGTTGTTAACCAGTCGTCGCGCCAGCATCGCCGCCATTTTAGCACTGGGATTTATCTACTTCTGGCTCACATCAGGTTCCGGCGCCCTTGCATCCATTGGATTAATTTCGTTTGCCGGGGTGGCGCAGTT
>JAJRRG010000062.1 GCA_024279675.1 Alphaproteobacteria bacterium | reverse complement strand
TGCGCCGGGGGCGAACTATTATGACCAAATCCGTACAGGGATTTCTTTCTTGGTGGAGCAAGAGGGCGCGACGAACATATGTTCAATGTTCATCCCAACAGATTTTGGTATTGAAAACCAAAAAGGGGCGATGGATGAAGCTGCCGCTTTGGGTATCAACTATGCTGCTGAAACCACTCACCGCCCTGATGACGGAGATTTTGTTGGTGCGTTGACCAAGTTGCGTGAGGCAGAATGTGATGTGATCGCGATCGCTTTGGGTGTGCGTCAAATCATTACCGCATATGTGACTGCTGGCAAAATTGGCTGGACTGATGTGAACTTTATAACATCAGCTGCAGGTTTTCATTCCGTGGTTGCCAAAGTACCAGGTGGTGTCACCGAAGGTCTTTATGCAGCGGCCCCATGGTCCGACGTTTTGCCGCGTATAGGGAACCCGGCGGTTGGTGCCTGGGTGCAAAAATATCTAGCCGCATCCGGTGAGCAACTCCCCAGCACTGGCGCACTACTTGGCCGTTCAGGTGCCGAAGTTATGGTGCGTGCCCTAGAAGCTGCAGGGCCTGACCTGACAATTGAGAGCTTTACTGCGGGTATGGAAAGCCTGAACTATCATGATGAAATTCTTGATGGGCAGATGGACTTTTCTCCAACAGATCATGCGGGGGCAGATCAGACCATCATTTCAGTTATTGAAGATGGAAACTGGAAAGAAGTGTTCCGCAAATAAGCTGTAAACCACAATATGAAATATAAGGATAAAACATCAGGGCGGCCCTTTGGGGTCGCCCTTGTTGTTGGGAAATATTGGGTTCTAATTATCCGCCTGTGCGTTGACTATTTTTTGCAAAATTGCCCAAGGAAATCCAGCAAAAGACGAACACGACGCGCAAGGTGACGGGTTTCGGGGTAAAGTGCATAAATCCCAAATGGCTCTTGAGAATAATGTCCAAGAACTTTCACAAGGGTTTTATTGTTCAACTCCTCTCGAATAAAGAATGTAGGTAACTTGATAATGCCATGGCCCTGTTTTGCCGCGTCCACTAGAAATTGCCCATTGTCACTATTCATACGCGAGGTGAGTGACACGCTGGTTTTCTTGCCCTCAGGGCTATAGGCACCCCACTTAAATCTTTGGGCAGAACCGGATTGCAAAATATCGTGTTGCTTGAGATCGTTTAATTCATTGATTTTGGCGGAGCGGGCCAAATAGTCAGGGCTGGCACAAAACACATGGGTTATCTCCCCGATTTTTTTAGAAATTAAGGAACTGTCTTTTAGATGGGAAATGCGCACGGCTAGGTCGTAGCGCTCTTCAACCAGATTGACCATCCTGTCGCTAAAATCGACACTCAGGTGCAATGAGGGATACGCATTTGAAAATTCCAACAGGGCGGGACCCAAAACGTTAAGACCAAAATGAAGTGGTACAGCAACACGAATTTTGCCATGCTCGACACAATTTTGTTGACCAAGCTCTGCGTAAATATCGTCCATATCACTAATAATGGTGCTGGCGCGTTGATAAAGTTGCTGACCCGCTTCACTCAAATACCATTGGCGCGCAGAACGAATGATTAGATTGGTGCCCAATTGAGCCTCCAACAAACTTAGACGGCGGCTAATGGCGGATTTCGCAATACCCAAACGAGCGGCCGTTTTGCTAATCCCCGCATTATCTACAATTTGCACAAATAACTTAAAGTCTTCAATTTGTCCCATTGTTCTCCAAACCAGAACCTAAAGTTTCTTTTTGTCTATATTGTTCGAATACTGAGTTTGTTATATCTTTTTACGAAATGCAATAGAACAATGGAATTTTGGTCCCAGGTGAACATATCACGCAACACGATTAAGCTTAAAAATACCCCGAACGGATATGGGCTTGTTGCGCGCGCGTTACATTGGGGTATGGCCTTGGCAATCCTCTTCATGTTTGGCTTGGGGCTGTGGATGCGCACGCTGACTTATTACAGCCCATGGTATAATCAGGCCCCTGCCATACATAAGAGTGTCGGTATTATTTTGCTGGTTCTTCTTGTTCTTAGATTTGCGTGGCGTCTGTTAAACCCGGCTCCCGATGCAAGCTATCTTAAACCCGTCGAGCAAAAACTATCCCATTTGATGCATATGGGGTTTTATGCCTTGCTGATTGTTTTGATGCTAGCGGGATATTTCATTTCAACCTTGGGAGGACGTGGAATTTCTGTTTTTTCATTCGTCGAAATTCCATCGATTTATGTACAAAAGGGCTTGGAAGACATATTTGGCTTCGCCCATCGTGCCCTTGCATATCTGCTCATCGCCATGGTTGCTCTGCATGCTCTGGTTGCCCTCAAACACCATTTTATAAACCACGCCAAAACCCTGTTGCGCATGTGGCATGGGGACCGATGATACCAGCCGACCATTTTTCAAAATTACCAAAAGGAATACAATCAATGAAACTGAATAAAAAAACAATTTCCACCCTATCTTTGCTGACGCTAATGGCCTTTGGCACCCCCGCCTTAGGGGCAGATTTTACCATTGATGAACTCCATTCATCGGTAAACTTTCGCATTCAACATCTCGGGATGGCATGGTTGCAGGGGCGCTTTGATGGATTAAGGGGCACGTTTTCTTTTGATGAAGCAGACCCCGCAGCGGCCTCAATTGCGGTTGAAATCGACACTGCAAGCGTGAATTCAAACCATGGGGAACGGGACAATCATCTGCGCAGTGGCGATTTTTTGGATGCGGGAAATTTCCCCCTTGCCAGTTTTGAAAGCACATCCATGGAAATTGAAGGTGAATCCGCTGTCGTTCATGGCAAGTTGACCCTGCGTGGTGTCACCAATGACATCATCATCAATGCGGATTATGTGGGCAGTGGAGATGATCCATGGGGTGGATATCGCGCTGGATTTGTGGGAACAACCAGCGTTTCTCTTGCTGATTATGGCATCACATTCAACCTTGGGCCAGCCTCGACTGCTGTTGAAATGACCTTGAACATTGAAGGCATACGCAACTAGTCAGCGTTAAAACTTTGATCAAGAAACCGTAAAAACGAAGGCTGGCAAATTCAGGAATTCAAACTTGATTTTGCCAGCTTTGGTTTTAATCACTCGATACATGCCTTGCGGAAAACCTTTAATGTTCAACTCTAAATTTGCGCCCTTTATCGCTGGAACATTGATGGGAACCTTTATGTCCTTTGTAATGTCCGGCGTCATCACCGCCTATAATACCGGCATGTCTTTAGGGTTTATGGGACGCTGGATGGGGGCTTGGGCCTTCTCCTGGTTGCTCGCGGTGCCTCTTGCAGTTGCCGGCGGTTTTATCGTGCCCAAAATTGTTCGCTACCTTGTGCGTTCCTAAGACTTAGCCCTAAGAAAAGGAAAAAACCATGTCGTTTCGCCCTGTTAAATCAACATCACAGGCTGTCCCAACCGTGGAAGGGGCAGGGGTGAAACTGCATCGCGGGTTTGGGTTTCAAAATCCAGATATGTTTGATCCATTTTTATTGTTTGATGATTTTCGCAATGAAACAGAAAACGATTACGCACCAGGTTTTCCCTGGCATCCACACCGTGGTATTGAAACCATCACCTATGTCTTAAGCGGTAGCGTAGAGCACGGGGATAGCCTGGGCAACGCGGGTACGTTGGGGGCCGGGGATGTGCAATGGATGACCGCCGGGTCGGGAATTATGCATCAGGAAATGCCCAAAGGGAACGCCTTAGGACAAATGCACGGGTTTCAACTCTGGGCAAATTTGCCCTCGGATCTAAAAATGACGGCGCCCCGCTATCAGGATATTCAAGGTAAGGATATTCCAGAAGTAATTGATGATGACGGCACACGGGTTAAAGTCATTATCGGGGATTTTTGGGGCAAGCGCAGTCCGATTGATGGTATCGCCGCCGACCCGCAATACTTGGATATTTTTGTTCCCGCTGGCGTGCGCAAAACTTTTGCCATTGACACATATCGGCATGCTTTTGCCTATATATTTGACGGGGCGGGGCAGTTTGTTGACGCTTCAATGCCCAAGGGGGTGCTGGTCGAAAAAGAAGCTTTGGGTCAGGAGTTGAACATTCGCGATATGTCGGGCAACCGGACTTTGGTTCAGTTTGGGACAGGGGATGAAATTTCTGTGCAGGCAGGACCTGAAGGTATCCGTTTCCTATTGATATCTGGTGCGCCAATTCAGGAGCCGATCGCATGGCATGGCCCCATTGTCATGAACACACGTGAAGAATTGCAACAAGCAATACGTGAATTGAAGAACCAAACATTTATTAAGCCGGCGCACTAGGGTCAGGCCCTGACCCCAATTACCCATGCAAAGACATTGGAGAATAGAATGGCCCGTTACACAATGGCAAACGGGTTGGCCAATGGTTGGGCACTAAAGCCAGCGGCGAACACTTTAATTGGCCCTAGACCTGATCAAGCCCAAAGGCCAGGTCAGCGATTAAATCGTCCACGTTCTCCAAACCCACAGAAAGGCGCAATAGATTAGATTTAATGCCCAATTCGTCAAGAACGGCCGCGTCAAAACGCTGATGGGTGGTGGTCGCCGGGTGTGAAATGATAGATTTGGCATCCCCTAGATTATTGGAGATCAAAATGATGCTTAATCCGTTGGCCGCCAAAAATGCGGCAGGTTTGCCCCCTTTAACTTCAAAGGCCACCATGTTTGAGCCGGCGCTCATTTGTCGTTTTGCCAGATCATATTGGGCATGGCTTTTGTGATGGGGGTAATAAAGCCGATCGATCTTTGGATGGTCTGCCAGAAAATTTGCTATAATGTGCGCATTCTTAGTCATCTGACGAACACGAAGATCAATGGTCTCCAAGCCCTTGAGCATTACCCAGGCGTTAAAGGGGCTGATTGAAGGCCCGGTTTGGCGTATGATCGTATGCACATCGGCTTCAATGAGTTCTTTTGAGCCCAGAATAATCCCCCCTAAAGCCCGACCCTGTCCATCAATGTGTTTTGTGGCCGAATAGATAACCAGATCGGCGCCAAGCTCCAGCGGTTTTTGCCAGATAGGGGTGGCAAAAACATTGTCCACCACAAGGATTGCACCATTGGCATGGGCAATTTCTGCGACGGCTTTTATGTCGACCAGTTCAAGGGTTGGATTGGTTGGTGTTTCTAAAAAAACAAGCTTGGTATTGGGCTTCATCGCTTTGGCAAAGTTTTCCGCGTCGCGCCCGTCCACAAGGGTTGTTTCAACGCCCCAGCGTGGCAAATAGTCCTCAACCACGTACCGGCACCCCCCAAACAGAGCACGGGACGCCACCACATGATCACCTGCGCGCACCTGTGCCATAAGAGCCGTCGTGACAGCCGCCATGCCAGTTGCTGTTGCCCGCGCAGCTTCGGCACCCTCTAACAGCGCCATACGATCCTGGAACATATCAACACTTGGGTTGGAAAAGCGGGAATAAATGTGCCCCGGTTCTTCCCCTAAAAACCGGGCCTGTGCAGCCTCGGATGTTGCATAGGTAAAGCCTGAGCTCATATAGATGGCTTCTGAGGTTTCTCCAAATTGAGAGCGCATTGTCCCCCCGTGCACCAGAAGGGTTTGAGCATTAAGATTTTTGGGATCACTTAGGGGATTATCATCGCGGGACATATTGACTAAACTCCAAAAACAAAAAAACCGACCTGATGGCCGGTTATATTGATCCTTTAGCAAATTATTTTACGTGGCTGCAATCAGACCGGCCAAATCACCACGGCACGAATTGATCTAAAGCTTTTTTGTGGTTCGCGTCAATGTTTACCCTTTGAACTTATGTTTTCTCTTGGCACCTATGTTTTCCCTTGGTGTATATGTTGGGGCTTGCTATTCAAGGATAACAAATCAATGCCATTGATAGGGACAATCGGAATGACAAGCTGGCCAGATGGCATATTCTCAAGTCAATTAATTGAAGCCCTGTTTGCTCACGGCGCCATCAATGTGGATACGCCACTGGATGAGGATCAAATCCAGCCGGCCTCCCTTGATATGCGATTGGGCACCAAGGCATTTCGCGTGCGCTCCAGCTTTCTCCCCGGCCCCAATCATAGTGTTGCTGAGCGCATAGAGGATTTGAAACTCCATGAAATAGACTTAAGAGACGGGGCTGTTCTTGAACGGGGCTGTATTTATCTGGTTCCATTGCTTGAACACTTGAAACTGCCTGAAAATGTTGGCGCATCAGCAAATCCAAAAAGCTCAACAGGGCGGCTTGATATATTCACCCGGGTGATTTGCGATAAGGCCCGTGCCTTTGATATGATACCTGATGGGTATTCAGGCCCCCTTTATCTTGAGGTGTCCCCGCGCACATTTCCGATTTTGGCTCGCAAAGGATCTCGCTTGACCCAGATGCGCTTTAGGAAGGGACAAACGCGGCTGAGTATCGATGAGCACAAGGCCCTGCATCAAAGCCAGACCTTGGTGTTTGACCCCAATACGGAAGTGGCGAACGGGGTGTCCCTATCCATCGATCTCATGGGTACCGGGCGCGACGGGTTAATTGGCTTTCGTTCCAAACGCCATACCCCGGTCGTTGATGTGGATGAAAAAAATGCCCTTGAAGTGCTGGATTTTTGGGATCCATTATTCAATCGTGGTCGCACGGACATGATCCTTGACCCGGATGAGTTTTATATTCTTGTCAGCCGTGAAAGCGTGCATGTGCCCCCCGATTTTGCGGCCGAAATGCTGCCCTTTGACCATACTGTGGGGGAATTCCGCGTGCATTATGCCGGGTTCTTTGATCCCGGATTTGGCCATGACGCGGCGGGGGGCAAAGGCTCGCGGGCCGTACTTGAGGTGCGCTCCCACGAGGTGCCGTTCCTGCTCGACCACGGCCAGACCATCGGCAGGCTGATCTATGAGCGTATGGCCGAGCGTCCGCGCATGCTCTATGGCACAGAACTTGGCTCAAACTATCAGGCTCAAAGTCTGAAATTGTCCAAGCATTTTTTGCCCTTTGGCAATTTACGCTAGAGAAAGAAGTAAATTTTTTGTCCAACCTTATCAAATGTTCACTTGTGCTTTGTCCTGTGTCTACCTACTTGACACTAAGTACATTGGATTGAGGGAGCGATCGAGCTATGTCGCAAAAAGCATCGCCAAGCCACGCAGGGGCCAAGTCTCAAAAGGCCTCTCAAGAGGCGCCTCAAGAGGTAAAGTCTCAAGGGACTAAAACCTTGTTTCCAATAAAAAAATTGCACCTGCTTTTCAAGAAGTTCCAACAAAATTATCTGGTAAGCCAAAAAAACGTTTTGGAATAATTTCGGCCATTGTGCGCATACTCATCGCTATTGCCATCGTTGCAGGTGCTGTATTTATATCCATGGGCATGATTAAAAATCAACCTGAGCCGGTGCAGCGCGAAGAATTTGAACGCTCGTTCACGGTGTCGGTGATTGATTTTGAACTGGGAACTTTTACGCCAAGTATTTCCGCATATGGCGAAATAACCGCCGCACAAACATTGAATATTCGTGCACCTGCCGCCGGAGACGTGATTTTTGTCGCAGATAATTTGCGTGCCGGGGGATTGCTTGATGCGGGACAGGTTTTAGTCAAAGTAGATCCATTTGACTATGAATTGTCCCTGTCTGATGCAAAAACCTCGTTTGCAGATGCCAATTCATCCCTTTCAGAGGCCGAGGAACAATTGCGTATTCAGCGGCTAAATGTTGACTATGCCCAAAACTCCTTGGAATTAGGACAAGCGGATTTGACGCGTGCAAAGGCTCTGTTTGATCGTGGGTCCCTGACCTCACAACAGCTCGAAGCGCGCGAACTTGTCGTGTCCCAACGCGATCAATCCTTGAGGCAGGCACAAAGTAATATCGTTTTGCAAGAGGCTGCGGTGAACCGGCGTGCAACCGCAATTGAAACAGCAGAACGCTCGGTGAAGCGGGCCGAACGCGCTTTGGCTGAAACCACAATTACCACACCCTATGATGCGGTTGTGGTCAGTTCAAGCGTTGTGGTAGGCGCCACTTTTGGGCAGGGGGAAGCCGTTGCCTCTGTCTATCAAGCTAACGCCTTGGAAGTGCGTTTCACCCTCTCGGAAAACCAATACGGTCAATTATTATCAAGTGGAATTATTGGCCGACAGGTTGAAATTGTTTGGGATATTGAGCCGACCCCCATTCGCGTAAACGGTGTTATTTCACGCATTGGGGCGCAAGCCAATGCTGCCCAAGGGGGCGTTGAATTGTTTGCAACCTTAGAGAATTCCCCTGATGGAACTATTCGACCTGGGACATTTGTCAGTGTGAATCTGGCCGGGCTTTCCTTTGAGAATGCTGTTTCGATCCCCGAAACGGCTCTTTATGCGGACGGGAACATTTATATTGTAAAAGAGCGCCGTATGAAATCTGTCCAAGCCCAGATATTGGCCCGTGACGGGGAGAATGTAATCATCTCAGCCCCCCTTGATGTGGGGGATCGAATTATTACAACCCGCTTGGCTCAAGCCGGCGACGGGGTGCTTGTTGCAATTGAAGGGGAAGAACCGATTGATGGAACAGAACCGGATGAAGAACAGGGCCCCGGCCCACAGCACCCGGGCTAGGTCAGGAACTGATTAATGGAACTTGAAAAACACCCTATTGTAAAAAAGCGTATCAAAGGAGTACTTGGTGCGTTCGTGCAACATCGTAATGCGGCAAACTTGCTCATGCTGTTGTTGCTCATATTTGGATACTGGGGTGCCACACATCTGCAAAGGCAGCTTCTGCCAAGCCTAGAAATTCGTGTTGTTACGGTCTCAACCGTTTGGACTGGGGCCAGTGCTGAGGATATAGAAAAGAATATTCTTCAGGTTATTGAGCCCGCTGTTCGGTTTTTAGATGGGGTGACAGATATGTCATCCAGCGCCCGTGAGGGCAGTGGAAGCATTCAACTTTCTTTTGCCGCCAATACAGATATGCAGACGGCGGAGGATGAAGTACAG
>JAJRRG010000061.1 GCA_024279675.1 Alphaproteobacteria bacterium | reverse complement strand
TACAATTCCGCTCTACTACCAGCAGCTTTTCATTTATGAAAGCGATCGGTTGGACAGGAATGGTAGCTTGTACGGCAACGAACAGTATAATTATGACTGGGGAATTGTTGACTGGACAATTGAGCCGGACGCAAATGGCGATAAGATAATGTATACCAATACCGCTCCGGCTCAGTTCTTTGAACTGCCCTGGGCCAACCTTGGTATCTGGATTTCATCTAAAGTCGTTTTTGATCATTTGTTGGTGGCCGATGGCTCATTGTCTCCAAGTGGTGGGTCGATGGCAGAAAACTTTGAAGTGGGCGCAGATGGTTTATCTGTGAGCTTTACGCTCAAAGATGGCCTAACCTGGCATGATGGCGAAGCCGTTACGGTTGATGACGTAAAATGGAGTGTGGAAACAGCGCTACTTGTGCCCACCATCCATGCAGTGGTCAGCAACACGTTTACTTCTCTTGATGGTGGTCAAGCCTATCGGGATGGTGAAGCTGACAGCGTGAGCGGGATTGCAATTGATGGCAATACCATCACTTTCAGCTTTGAAAAGCTGGACCCCAACATGCTGTTAACGTTTAGCCAGTTCGCGATTCTACCCGAGCATCTGTTAAATGGCGTGGATCCCTTGCAACTTCAGCAAGACCCGTATTGGCAGAATCCAATTGGCTCCGGACCATTTAGAATCGAAGAAGTACAGATGAATGACTTTGTTCGCTTTGTGCCCTTTGAAGGCTATCATGGTGGTGTGGCTAAGATCGATGAAATCGTTGCCTTCCCGAGTGGAGATGGCGATGGCAATCTGATCAAGAATGCCGGTGCCCACAAAATGGATTATGGCTTTACCAAAAACACTGCTGATGTTGCAGCGCTTGAAGCCATGGATTTCATGCGGGTAATTCCAGCCGACATTCCTTACACACGGATGATCTGGATTAACAAGTTCCCACGCTCGAACTAAGTCGATCCCCTCACTAACTGTGTTGCGGCTAAGGCCGCAACACGCTTAACTAAGTTAAAACAACAAGGAAATTGATCATGCTCACTTATGTGATCCGGCGAATTTTGATCCTTATTCCTATGTTGCTGATAATCAGTTTTCTGGTTTATTGGGGACTAGAATTAACCCCAGGCGATGCCGTATCACATCTGATAAACCCCGAAGCCGCCGGTCGAATGAGCGCCGAGCAATTGAACGATTTGCGCGAATCCTACGGACTGAACAAATCCTTTATCGAGCGCTATGGCATCTGGTTGATCAACGTATTGCAAGGAAATTTCGGACATTCCCTAGCCGGAGGCGTCCCCATCGCCGATATATTTCTTGATCGCCTTCCTGCGACGTTGGAACTCTCATTTGTTGCTCTGTTCTTTTCCACGGTCATGGGTTCTATTCTGGGTACCATTAGTGCCTTGAAAAGAGGTTCAGCCGTCGATAGCGGCCTAACCGTTGTCGGTATGTTGGGCGTTTCTATTCCTGAATTGTTCTTTGGTCTTGTGGCCCTTCTCATCTTTGCGTTAGAGCTAGGCTGGCTCCCAGTTGGTGGTCGATTATTGCCAAGTTATACATCTTACTGGGACCATGTCCCCAATATCGTATTGCCCGCCTTGGTCCTTTCATTGATGATGACTGCCGGCGTAATGCGCTACTCGCGCTCGTCAATGCTTGACGCATTATCGCGGGAATTTATCACCACCGCGCGTTCAAAGGGTTTGCCCGAATGGCGCATCAACCTTTTACACGGGTTCCGCGTCGCTCTGACGCCAGTTGTGGTTTTAATTGGCTTCCGCCTTCCTGTGCTGATCGGTGGCACCGTAATAATTGAACAGGTTTTCCAGTGGCCCGGCATCGGCAATGAGTTCATATCCTCCGTGCGGGGCGCCGATTATCCACTGGTAATGATGATTGCGTTATTTTCGGTGTTCGCGGTGTTATTGGCTAGCTTGATTATTGACGTGCTTACGGCACTGATCGATCCGCGCGTTAGACTGAGTTAGAGGAAAATATTATGGAAAATAGCTCTCTGAACCGCAAATTCGACCGCATACTGGCTTTGGAAAATGCAGGCAAATTAAAGGCTTCAAGTGGCAATCGAGCCTTAAGCAAATTTTACAATAATCGCCTCGCGGTATTTGGGTTGATTGTATTTTCTATTATTCTGCTTACGGCTGTTTTTGCGCCATTGCTCACATCCCACGATCCGTTAAAAATTAACCTTCGCAATATCGCGCAATCACCATCATGGGAACATTGGTTCGGCACGGACAGAACCGGGCGAGATGTATTTTCCCGCGTACTTTACGGGGGCAGAATTTCAATTCTGGTAGGTCTTGGTAGCGCCTTGATGGCAGCGGTAATTGGTGTCGCCATTGGCGCTTATACAGGATTTAAAGGGGGGTGGATCGACGTAATTGCTCTTAGGATTTCAGAGATTTTCATGTCATTCCCACAAATTATATTGGTACTCATGTTGGTTTCCATCGCCGGTCAAAGCCTATTCAACCTAATTTTCATTTTTGTCCTCACTGGCTGGGGTGCCATGTATCGCATGACCCGTGCTCGAATGCTTTCATTGCGTGAAGAGGAATATGTGCAGGCCTTGCAAAGCTTTGGTCTTTCGACGGCCACCATTTGCTACAAACACATTTTGCCAAACGCCCTTGGTCCAATCATGGTCAATATTACCCTGTCGACGGCCGCCTTTATCTTGGCAGAAGCAGGCTTGAGTTTTCTGGGGCTTGGCGTACCATTAAACTTGCCCACCTGGGGCAATATCCTCAATGTGGCCCAGGAAATCCGGGTGCTTCAAAACTTCTGGTGGATGTGGCTTCCCGTTGGATTGGTCATTTCGCTTTTTGTGCTCAGTGTAAACTTCATCGGCGATGGCCTGCGCGATGCAACTGACCCATCGCAGCAGGGATAAAGCCAATGGAAACAGATCATAATATCGCCCTGAGCGTAAAAAACCTCAAAACATATTTTTACACCAACAATCGCTGCAACAGAGCGGTCAATGGTGTATCGTTTGACATTGAAAAGGGCAAAACCCTGTGCATCGTCGGCGAAAGTGGATGCGGCAAAAGCGTTACCGCCTCCACCATCATGCAATTGTTGCCTAGACTGTCGCGTATCGAAGAGGGCAGCATCACCTATCATAGCGATGCCGGTGATATCGACATCGAAAATCTGGAACGTAACGGGCAAAAAATGCGCGCCATCAGAGGGTCGGAAATCGCCATGATTTTTCAGGACCCGATGACAGCGCTAAACCCGGTTTACACAATTGGATTTCAGATCGGCGAAAGTCTAAAATATCACACCGACCTGACCAGAAAGCAGATACGGGACAAAACAATTGACCTGTTGCGCGATATGGGAATTTCTCTCCCTGAACAGCGTATTGATGAATATCCCCACCAATATTCGGGTGGCATGCGTCAACGCGCAATGATCGCGATGGCCATGTCGTGCAACCCCAAAATTCTGATCGCCGACGAACCCACGACAGCCCTTGATGTTACAATTCAGGCGCAGATTTTTGAGCTGATGGACCGCCTCAAAGAAAAGCACAACACCGCAATTATGCTCATCACCCACGATATGGGTGTGGTGGCTGAATTGGCCGACGATGTAGCTGTAATGTATATGGGCAACATCGTCGAAGCGGGCACAATAGACGAGGTTTTACGCACCCCAACTCACCCCTATACCCGCGCTCTTCTCGATTCAATTCCCGTATTAGGTGAAGGAAAAAATCAAATCATAGAACCTATTCCCGGTTCAACTCCTGACCCCTATCAACGGCCCAAGGGATGCCAATTTGCGCCCCGTTGTACGCACTACAGCGAACAATGCGATATTATGCCTGCGGAGACACAAATCAGTGAAACCCACCGCATCATGTGCTGGAAATATCAGGAGTTCGCCACTAATGGAAAATGACAAAGACATCATCCTGAAATTGCGCGGTATAAAGACCTACTTCCCCGTCAAAGCAGGCATTCTCAAAAGAACTGTAGGCCATGTCAAAGCTGTCGATGGTATTGATATCGATGTTTATCGCGGTGAAGTGCTGGGTCTGGTGGGGGAAAGTGGTTGCGGTAAAACCACCCTGGGCAAAGCAATATTGCGGCTGGTCGAAGCCACTGAAGGTCAAATCATCTATCGCGGCAAAGACGCCGATGAAGAAACCGATCTTGCAACCCTCGACGATCAGGGCATGGTGCCGTTTCGCAAACGTCTGCAAATCGTCTTTCAGGATCCCCATTCGTCCCTGAATCCGGCTTTTACAATTTTTGGCTCCCTTGAAGATCCGTTGAAAAAGTACGGTATTAAATCCAAAAAACAACGTCGCAAAATTATTGGTGACCTGCTCGAAGCGGTCAATATGCAACGGGACTATATGGATCGCTACCCCCATGAGTTTTCCGGGGGGCAGCGCCAACGCATCGGCATTGCGCGCGCCTTGAGCATTGAACCTGAACTGATCGTTTGTGACGAAGCCGTTAGCGCCCTTGATGTTTCCATTCAGGCCCAGGTGTTGCAACTATTGATGAAACTTCGGGAAGAAAAAAATCTAACCTATATTTTCATCACCCACGATTTAAGCGTCACTGAATATATTTGCGACCGCATCGCGGTCATGTATCTGGGGCGAATTGTTGAGCTTTGTCGTTCCGAGGAACTCTATTCAAATACTTTGCACCCCTATACTGAGGCGCTACTTTCGGCCATTCCGGTTGCCGATCTCGACCGTCAGACCAAGCGAATTATACTTGAAGGCGATGTGCCCAGTCCGGTTCACCCCCCCAGCGGTTGCCCTTTCCACCCCCGCTGCCCTCGCGCCACAGATATTTGTGCCAAACAAATTCCGCCCCTTAAACGATACGAAATTGACGGGTTTGATCATTTTGCATCCTGCCATCTCATTGAATTAGAAGCAGCCGAGTAAATCGCCCAAATTACTGAAATCATGCCCAATATTAAAATCATTCAAATACGGAGAAACAAATGTCCACTCTAAGGCTTAAAGAAATTACGGGTGTAATTCCAGCAATGGTCACGGCCTTTGATGAAAATGAGGTGTTGGATGAATCCCGCATAAGGGCAAATGCTGCATTTTTGCTCAAGCGAAATGTAGATGGACTCTACCTGGCAGGAAGCACAGGCGAAGCGTTTCTAATGTCAACTGATGAGCGCAAACGCACCGTAGAAATTGTAGTGGACGAAATTGCTGGCCGCATTCCGATAATTGCCCACATTGGCGCAATTGGCACCCGGTTATCAGTTGATTTAGCAGAACACGCACAACAAACCGGTGTTGATGCAATTTCCTCCGTCCCACCATTTTACTGGAAATTCTCCGAAGATCAGATTTTCAACTATTATAAGGATCTGACAGAAGCCGTTGATCTACCAATGATTGCCTATAACCTTCCCCTTGCAGGGCTTTTTGGCTTCGATCTCATCAAACGTTTGGCGTCAATCAAAGGAGTTGAGGGTATAAAATATACCGCCCCCACTCACTTTGAAATCATGCGTATCAAAGAAGAAATCAGCAAAGATTTTGTGGTTTATTCCGGTGCTGATGAAATGGCTATGTCCGGCCTGTGCTTTGGGGCAGATGGCATAATTGGTTCGTTTTACAATCTAATGCCGGAAATTTTTATCGGTATTAAAGACGCCGTTGCTCAGGGTGATTTGCCAAAAGCAAAAAGTCTGCAGGAAACTGCAAACGCTATCATATTCTTTGCTCTAAGTCGTAATCCTACCGCCATGATCAAGCGCGGCATGGCGTGGCAGGGCAGCGATGCCGGGTATTGTCGCAAACCCTTTGACAATTTCTATTCCCAACAAGATGAAGAAAGCCTCAAAGCGGAATGCCGACAGCTTATGCAAGAGAGAAATCTTGAGGGCGTAGTGTTTCTGGATGCCATTTCATCCTGATTTACCTGCGATAAATTATGGGAAACCTGCAATTGGAACTACTCCAAAAACTTAAAGAAGGGTTAGTCGTCTCATGCCAACCGGTTGACGAGGGCCCCATGGATCGACCCGACATCACAGCAGCCATGGCATTGGCGGCGGAAGCCGGCGGCGCTGCCGGGCTGCGTATTGAGGGAATTAACAATCTAAAAGCGGTGCGTCCGCTTACAAAACTGCCGATAATTGCAATCGTAAAGGTCGATTTGTCCGATTACGATATTCGCATAACCCCGTTGTTGGAAAACATTCGCCAATTGGCTGAAAATGGTGCCGACATCATTGCCTATGATGCCACTAACCGTGATCGCCCGGTTCCACGGGCAGACCTGCTTAAGGCCATTAAAGAGAGCGGTCGCTTGGCCATGGCTGATTGCGCCAACCTTGCAGATGCACAATATGCCCTGGAACTTGGGGCTGACATACTTGGCACAACACTCTCAGGCTACGCCTATGATATTGGCTCACCAACCGGTGAACCGGATTTTGATTTGATCACCCAGTTCAGCAAATTGAATGGATTTGTGATGGCAGAGGGGCGGATAAATTCACCCACTTTGGCCCATCAAGCAATGCAAGCGGGAGCTGATTGCGTGACGGTAGGCAGCGCCATAACCCGTATCGAACATATTACAGACTGGTTTGTAAAAGCAGTGCGCGAGAATGTCTGAATATCTCCGTCAGAAGCAAGCCAACTTGCCCAGCGGGCTTGCTGTGGATTTTGGCGGCACAAAAATTGCCGTAGCACGACTTGTTGAAGGTGAAATTGTTCAACAGGTTCAAGTTTCAACAGACGGCAACGCCGACATTAATGGGCAAGTTCTGGCCATAACCGATTTGTTGGAACAACTAGAAATCCGCGACATCGACTCGATTGGGGTTGCCGTCACCGGTCGTGTTACCAGTGCCGGTATCTGGCATGCACTTAACAAAAAAACCCTCGTAAATATTGACGCAATTGCGCTGCGGGAGATATTGAGCAAAAAGTTTACCCGCCCGGTAAATATACAGAACGATGCTACTGCGACGGCAATCGGTGAATATATTGCAGGTGGCGGACGCGGGTATGACTCAATCGGTTTCATTACCATTTCAACCGGCGTGGGCGGCGGTTTCATACTCAATGGCACCCCATTAATCTCCAAAAATGGGTTGGCTGGGCACGCAGGATTTACCACGTCGCGCATTGCAACCCACAGATGCGGATGTGGCCGCAACCAAACCATAGAAAGCATCGCTTCGGGCAAAGCAATTGCGCGCTATGCCGTAGAGGCAGGTCATCCCTTAGCTGATGCCAAAGCAGTATTTGATGCGCACCTGAAAAACGAGTCTTGGGCCAGTTTGATCATTGAACAATCCGCCAACGCGATCGGCGAATTATGTGCCAATCTCAAAGCGCTATTGGACGTGGATATCATCTTGTTGGGGGGCAGTATTGGCCTAGCGGAGGGGTATTTATCTTTAGTGCAAAAATATCTTGAGGAGGAACCAGAAACGTTCCGACCATTGATCAAGCATGCATCATTAGGCCTGACAGCTCCATATATTGGCGTTCTGGCAGATGTTTGAACACAAGAAAAACTATGCCCATATGGATAAAATCATGGGTACAGATATTAAAGGCAAATTCTCAACGTTCTGCTTCTCATCACACTGCCGACCCCAAAACACCTCAAATCCATAGAAGTTTTGTTCCCGGATCCGGTTGAAAATAACAACGGGGAGCCCTGGGAAAGAACGCCGCAAAAACAGCATATGATGCACGAATAGTCATCAACCTCAGAAAGGACACCAAATGGGCAAAGGCCAAAAACTTTAGAATAAGGCCAAGACGCTTATTCCCGGAGGCAATATGCTTCTATCAAAACGGCCCGAAATGTTTCTGCCTGATCTGTGGCCTGCCTATTTTTCTAAAGCCAAGGGTTGCCGCGTCTGGGATCTGGATGAAAAAGAATATATCGACATGTCCATCATGGGAATTGGCGCCAATGTGCTGGGCTATGGTCATGAAGAGGTTGATGATGCCATACGGGGCGTAATCGACAATGGCAATTTTTCAACTCTCAATGCCCCCGAAGAGGTGGAGCTTGCCGAACGTTTGGTTGCGCTACACCCGTGGGCCGACATGGCTCGGTTTGCCCGCACGGGGGGTGAAGCCAACGCCATTGCTATTCGCATTGCCCGTGCTGCAACTGGTCGCGACAATGTCGCCATATGTGGCTATCACGGTTGGCATGACTGGTATCTGGCCGCGAATTTAGGGGATGAGGAGAGCCTTGACGGCCATCTGATGCCGGGTCTTGACCCCAATGGTGTCCCAAAAAACCTGGGTGGAAGCATCTTTTCATTTCAATACAATGATTATGCCGCGTTGGAAGAGTTGGTTCTGACCTGTGAGATTGGCGTGATTAAAATGGAAGTTATGCGAAATCACCCGCCACAAAATGATTTTCTGCAAAAGGTACGCAATCTGGCGACTTGCAATAATATCGTTCTGATATTTGATGAATGCACATCGGGTTTCAGGCGAAGCTTTGGCGGTTTGCATAAAGTATACGGCGTTGATCCGGATATGGCGGTGTTTGGCAAAGCACTGGGCAACGGATATGCGGTCACCGCCGTTATCGGAGAGCGCCATATTATGCAGGCAGCGCAAACTTCGTTTATCTCCAGCACATTTTGGACCGAGCGCATAGGATCGGTTGCCGCTTTAACAACGCTTGATGTGATGGAGCGAGAGAAGTCCTGGGAGACCATCACAAAGTCCGGCAAAAATATTACCGCTCAATGGCAATCAATGGCCAAAAAATATGAACTGCCGCTTGCAACCAGCGGTCTGTCAGCTCTGACCAGTTTCGCATTCAATTCGCCCAATGCCTTGGCTTATAAAACCCTCATTACTCAGGAAATGCTTGAAAGTGGATACTTGGCCGCCAACAGCGTTTATGTGAGTACTGAACATACACCTGAAATCATCAAGGGATATTTTGAGGCGCTGGATCCTATCTTTGCCCTGATTAAACAGTGTGAAGAGGGACGAGACATCATATCGTTGCTCAAGGGACCTGTTTGTCATTCTGGTTTCAAACGATTGAATTAGCAAAAATTTGGGGCGATTTTATATCAGAATAACAGTTGTATCATGAGCAATATCTAGGAAAAATCCAGATACCGGTGCCCTTGAATACGGGACACGTTCGCGGCGCCCCCAAATCTTGCTTCAAAGATCTCAACATCGCAACCAAAAAATCACGTACTTCCTGCGGTTCCAATTTACGGTTTTTTTAATCGGCAAAAAATAGTTCAAACTGGCGTGCTTTAGTCTATAAGCGAACGTTCTTGCCAACAAAAAACACCAGACATTTTAGAGTATGCAGCAATATCAATCACATAGATTCTCCGTCGCCCCCATGATGGACTGGACAGACCGCCATTGCCGCTATTTGCATAGGCAACTTACATCCAAGTCTTTGCTATTCAGCGAGATGGTGACCAGCGCGGCGCTTGTCCATGGGGACCCGGAGCGGTTGATTGGGTATAATTCTGTTGAGCATCCGGTTGCAGTGCAATTGGGTGGTTCGAACCCGGACGAGTTAGCCCGCGCCACAAAAATCTGCCATCAATTTGGCTATGATGAGATAAATCTCAATATTGGTTGTCCCTCTGATCGGGTGCAGGCGGGAAGGTTTGGCGCGTGTTTAATGGCAGAGCCGGAGCTTGTCGCCCAATGTGTCAAGGCAATCAGAGGTGAAACGGATAAACCTGTAACGGTGAAATGCCGCATTGGCATTGATGAGTCTGATATCGAAAAAGATCTGGATATATTTGCCGAAACTATGGTTTCCGCAGGTATATCAACACTTTATGTGCATGCGCGCAAAGCATGGTTGCAAGGGCTCAGTCCCAAGGAAAATCGCATGATTCCCCCGCTGGATTATGAGCGGGTGCACCGCCTGGCAAAACGCCTTGCCCCATTGCCTGTCATAATCAATGGCGGAATTGAAACGCTAGAACAATGCCAAAAACAGTTGCAACATGTGGATGGTGTTATGCTGGGCCGCGCGGCCTATCACAATCCGTTTATGCTAAGCCAAGTGGATCAACTCATTTTTGGTGACGATGATCCAGCACCCACACTCGCCCAAATCGCGGACATGATGATTGCCTATACCGATGAGCAAATGGTCAAAGGTGTGCGGCTCAACCATATCACGCGCCATATGATTGGGCTTGGTTATCGCAAGCCCGGCGCACGCCGGTTCCGGCAAATCATGACCATGGATGTTTTGGAAGAGGGCGCGGGCAGCCATACAATCGCCCGCGCATTTGAGGCGTTAAGCCTGTGATTCAAGACGGCTAATGACAGCCTTAAGCAGTACTTGAACCTTGTTGGCGATTTCCCCAAGCGAAGAGTTTTCAACAGCCATCATTGAGGCCATAGGGTCAACGGCGGAGATTTCAAACTTGCCTTCCCCGGCTTCCTGCACGATGACGTTACATGGGAGCATGGTGCCGATTTTATCCTCAGCAAGAAGTGCCTGATGGGCAAAACGCGGGTTGCATGCACCAAGGATTATGTAGGGGCGAAAATCTACGTCGATTTTTTTCTTTAGAGTCGCCTGAACATCAATTTCGGTCAGCACGCCAAAGCCTTCAGCATTCAATGCCGCCAGAACCTTCTCTAGTATGGTATCAAGATCGCCCTCAAGGGTGGTTGAAAAACTATAACTCATTTTTAATTTCCTTATATTGGTTTCTGCTAATATATGTGCTGATGACAATAAAATCCAGCATTATCCGTGTAATTCAAGCGAGTCCTTGCTCACGGTATATGCCTCTAGGGTTTGCAGAAAACTCATGCCCAACAGGCTGGTTTCAAGGGCGCCCTGTTCTGCAATAAAGGCGCGTATGTTACGGCGTATAATGCCCCCTACATTAATTTCATCAAGGGTAACGCCAGCCGCTTTGCCTGTGCCATTTGCCGTTTGCACTCTGATCGTATAGCGAAGTTTATTGATGTTGATACCAGCCGCGATGGCATCTGCATGGGTCAACACAACAGCACTGGCACCGGTATCAAATATCATTGAAATCTTTGCCCCGTTGATTTGCGAGCCAATATAGAATGTGTGGCCAAACCCTTTGCGAAATCTGGCGACCTGAGAATTTGCGTCAACCACAGCAATGCCCGGTGTTAGTTCGCTCCATACTTTTTGACTGATGTCACCCAATTCATAACGATAGCTATATCCGGTAACAACAACGGCAAAAAACCCTACCCAAAGCGCAATGCCGCTGAGCATTTGCGAGAATTTTATTCGCCGACCAAACATGCCAGAGGCCACAAGGATTAACACCAATATCAACGGGATCATTTGCCCCGTTTGATCTTGAGTTAGCCCGATCAATTGCCCGGCATCAGAACTGATAACCAGCGCCATACCCACAGCGATCAAAATTGCAAATCCAATAAATGCCAATGCTGGGTCCTTTTCTACGTTCTAACAAATACCCTAGATGAATAGAATAAAGGAGCTTAACAACAAAATTTCAACTAAACTTTGTAAAGCCCCGATCAAATCTCCGCTATATCCGCCCACCTTATCTTTGCAAATTTTTGTCCACACCAACACCATTATTGTCATGAACCCTAGGGCAACAAATATTCCGATTAAACCGATAAACAGACCTAAAAATATAAAAACCAATAGTGCGCAAATAAGGGCGCCAACCATAAAGGTCTTACGCGAAAGTGCGCCGGTTGCGTGGGCGGTGCCATCTGTACGGGCAGGTGGAAGAACAAGCACCAGCCACAGGGCGCATTGGCGGGCAATCATTTGCGCCCCAATCCAAAGGACAAGGCTCCCCAAGATTGAGTGGGTAATAAGAGTACCAAGCGCACTAATTCGAGCGACAACGAGAAGGACAATCGCCAACACCCCATAGGTGCCGTGGGTGCTGTCCTTCATGATCAAGAGCCGTTTTTCCGGTGTCTGTCCCCCAAATACCCCATCAAAACTATCCGCTAATGCGTCTTCTGCCATCGCCCCGGTAATCAGTACTTGTGCCCCAACCCCAAATGTTGCGGCCAAAAGCGGCGGCAACCCAAGCCAGTAAGTTATGGCAAAAATGAGGGCAGGAAATAATCCAATTAGTACGCTGGTAATGCTCAATGCGGGTATCATGCGGTTCATTTGTGGTATTTCGTGGGGGCTAGCTCCCGTTGGCAGAACTGAAAAAAACCGCAAACCCATAATCACATCCCCTAAAAATGAAAGGGGGGAAGTGATTTCATTGTCGTTGCCAACCGGGGGGCGACTCGTAGAAGATACGTTTTTATTTGGATGTTTTTTTTCGTTCATAGTTTTGTTTTTATCATCAAGTTTTGAAAGTCACCATGCCAAAGTTTGCTTCCTCAGCTCCCGATGCCTTTAAAGATTTTTCCCAACTTCTCGAGGCGATGCCTGTGGGGTCCGATGGTACCGTGTCTGAGGTGAAGGCGCGCGAGCTAACCCTGACAAAGCCCGCCGGCTCCATGGGGGAAATGGAAAATCTTGTTGAGTTTTTGGCGCGTTGGCAGGAAAAGTCTACACCCACATTAAACAATCCTATGGTGGCAATTTTTGCTGGAAACCATGGGGTCACAGCGCAAAATATTTCCGCATTTCCCGCGAGTGTAACAGCACAAATGGTTGCAAATTTCACCAATGGTGGCGCGGCGATTTCTCAAATATCACAATTGCATGAACTTAATTTGAGGGTTTTTGAACTGGCGCTTGATTTGCCCACTGGGGACATAACATGCGAGGCGGCGATGGACGAGCGCACCACAGCGGCAACCATTGCCTATGGCATGGAGGCAATTGCCGGGGAGCCTGACCTGCTGTGTATCGGGGAAATGGGTATTGGCAACACGACCATTGCCGCCGCAATATTTGCCGCTCTTTTTGGCGGAACCGGGGCTGATTGGGTGGGGGCAGGAACTGGGATGGATGAAGCCGGTATCAGCCATAAAGCAAAGATTGTTGATAGGGCATTGGCCTTTCATAAGGGGAATTTGGATCACCCCTATAAAATTTTGAGCAATCTTGGTGGACGTGAGTTTGCCGCAATGCTTGGTGCGATTATCGCCGCGCGCCATCACAAAATCCCTGTGATTATTGACGGGTTTGTCGCCAGTGCCGCCGCCGCGATCGCCCATGCGCTAAATCCAGCCAGCCTTGATCATTGCCTGTTTGGGCATGTATCAGCGGAACAGGCCCACATCAATGCCCTTAACGCGATGAATCAGAAGGGCTTGTTGAATTTGGGGTTGCGCCTCGGGGAGGGGAGCGGCGCAGCCCTTGCCGCTGTGATGGTCAAAACCGCACTGCATATGCATCAGAATATGGCGACATTTGAAGAGGCTGCGGTACAGGGAAAAAAATAGGGAAAAAAATAGGAAAAAATAGGGAAATTTATTCTCTAGTATATCTTTAGGCGAGAGTGCCGCTCTTCAACGGGGGCAATGGCGTCCATAACCCGTGCCCTTGGAAAAGAAACAATTACCTCCGTTCCAAAGCGTAGCTTGGAAAACAAATCAAAGCGTCCCTGATGCAGGTCCATGATTTTTTGCACAATCGCCAGACCAAGGCCGGCACCCTGTTCCGCATTTTTATGTGCCAACGAACCTTGGCCGAATGAGGAAAGAACTGTGCTGATTTCATCTTCCGGGATTCCGGGGCCATTGTCTTTGATGGAAAAAGTTTGTCCGCCATCCCCGGATCTGGCAATGGCCAATTCGATGCGGCCTGATTGGGGGGTGAATTTTACCGCGTTGGATAGCAAATTGAGCATTATCTGACGAATTGCGCGTTCATCGCCCCAAATTTTGGGTAATTCATCATCGATAATTTCAACCAATTCGATGTCCTTGGCGCGGGCACGAATTTTCATCATACGCAAACAATCATCGGCAATATCTGCCAGCGATACTACTTCTTCGTTGAGTTCATATTTTCCCGCTTCGATGCGCGATAAATCCAACAGTTCATTGATGAGATTAAGCAAGTGCTGCCCACTCGAATGAATATCATTGGCGTATTCTTTATATTGAGGAATGCCATGGGGGCCTAATAATTCTGATTTCAACACCTCTGAAAACCCGATAATTGCATTCAAAGGCGTGCGCAGTTCATGGCTCATTGTGGCCAGAAAATTGGATTTTGCTATCGAGGCCTGCTCAGCTTCACGCCGCGCCTGATCCGAAAATTGTCGTGCATCTGCCAGATCAAGAATAAGCGCGTCACTGTCAGATTGATGGGCCAGGGAAGATAGTTCCATCTTTTGCAGACGTTGCAGGAAAATTAGAAAAAACACCTGGGCAATACAGGCAACGGCGGCCAACGAATAATAAAGTGGTTTGCCGAACGCAATCAAATTGATACTCACGGTGAGTGTTGCGGGTAAAGTGCTCATCCAGGTTGCATACGGCAGCGCACGACTTGCCATGGCATTGGCACCAATTCCCATGATCAATATGGCAAACATAACAACTGCGAGTTCTTCCCCCCCAGTTGTCAGGGAAAACAATGCCACCATGGCCCAGGCGACGCCATAAATGGTTTCCCCGGCGATGATACTTGCGGTCCACCGGCCAATTGTGGTTCTGGATTTGCGTTCCTTTAAGTATCTGGAGCAAATAAGAACAACAGACAAATTTGTTGTGATGACTAATATTGTCCAGATAATTGTTGCGTATGCGGGGACCCAAAAGGATGCAAATGCACCAAGGATGAGCAAGAGTATCGTCATGCTCAGGGCGCTGGATTTTCGCGAGGCTGCGTATTCACGCAACATCTCAAAATCATAGGACGCGCGCGTACCAGTCGTTGATGTCAACCGTTGACGCGCGTCAAAGACCGCGCGATTGGGATCGCGAGAATTCTTTGCAGCATTTTGGCTGTCATTTTGGTCGGCATTCGCTGGCATAAATTGATCTCATGAATTTATCTAATGCCCAATTCAACCCAAAGGGTGTATGAGGCATGTTCACAATCATAAAATGTACGTGGTTAATATGAAGTTTCGTTTTCCCGCTTTAGGGCGCAAAATCTCTGGGTTTTTTAATGCCTTTTTGCTCATAATTGCTCTTGTTGCTGCGCTG
>JAJRRG010000060.1 GCA_024279675.1 Alphaproteobacteria bacterium | reverse complement strand
GCAGGGGCGCGCCTTCAGCCACTCGGCCACCTCTCCAAGGACGTGAATAATCGGTGAAGGCATTCAATTGCAAGCGTTAATTCATCAGTTTGGCAATTAACTTGCAATTACCTCGTAATTACTTTGCCAACTACAACAAAACGGGTGCGAGCGGAGCCAAAAACCACCGCCCGCACAACATTGTCTTATACTTTTAATTATTGACCCGCCGCAAAACCCCTTTGCACCCCAGGCCGGGCAAGCATTCGTTCAATCCATTTGCCAACATTGGGATAATCAGAGATGTCAATTTCCTGCATTTCATATCCTTTTATCCAACCGATGGTTGCGATGTCGGCAATTGAAAAATCTCCCGCCATATAGTCCTGCCCTTCCAGTTGACGATCAAGGACCCCATAAAGTCGTTTGGTTTCAGTATGATATCGTTCAATTGCGTAGGGAACTTTTTCCTTTGCAAATCTTGCAAAGTGGGCCAACTGCCCAACCATGGGGCCTAACCCGCCTATTTGCCAATTTATCCATTCATCAACTTTAACCGGGGCTCGGGTTTCGCTTGGGTAAAACTTATTGAATTTTTGCGCCAAATATTTCAAAATCGCACCGCTTTCAAAGATCGAAATTGGCGCGCCATCAGGCCCTTCGGGATCGACGATTGCGGGGATACGATTGTTTGGGGAAATTTTGAGAAACTCAGGGGCGAACTGCTCCCCTTCCCCAATATTTATCTTATGCACATTGTAGGGAACGCCCAATTCCTCTAGCATAATCGAGGCTTTAAAACCGTTTGGGGTCATCCAGAAATATAAATCAATAGGGGTTGTTTGCTCGCTCATATTGGCTCCATTATCATTTTCTTATACGGTAAAATTGCAGACATTGCCTATATCGTCATTTTACGATGAAAGACAAGGGCAAAATTTGCCATCACGGTTTCAAATATTGTTATCAATTGAATTTGTTGGACAATATATTTTCCATGCCCCAACTTATCGCATAAATTGCAGAGAGAATTTTTATGGACGTCATATTGTTATTGGGCGCCGGGTTAGTGGCTGGCGCGTTGAATTCCCTGGCCGGGGGCGGATCTTTTATCAGTTTTCCGGCATTGCTCTTGGCCGGAGTTCCGCCCGTGCTAGCTAACGCAACCAACACGTTTTCGGCGCTACCCGGCTATATTTCGGGTGCTGTTGGATATTGGCCATATATCTGGGCAAACCGGGCGCGCTTGCTGCCCTATATTCTGGCGGCACTTGTGGGTGGATATTTGGGGGCTGAACTGCTGTTGCGGGTCAATGATGCGCAATTTTCCATCGTTGTTCCATGGTTGATGGCCGTCGCAGTCTTGTTATTTGCAGTGGGGGGCCGCGTAAACAAGTGGATCAACAAATGGTCGAGCGGAACAAAAACTTCAACAAAAGTAACATCGACTATCTTGCTGATATTTCTGGTTATTATTTGCCTTTATGGGGGGTTCTTTAACGCTGGCCTCGGCATCATTTTGCTGGCGTTCTTCGCTCTTTCTGGCTTTTCAGACATCCATGCGATGAATGGTATGAAGCTATTATTGTCTGCAATTGTCTCCGCAACTGCCGTCATACGGTTTGCCCTATCCGGGTCGATCGCATGGTATGAGGGGAGCCTTGTATTTGTCGGTACGCTGGTGGGTGGATATGTGGCGGCCCGATTGGCAAAATTCATCCCGCAAAAATTACTCACCAACGGCATTATCATCTATGGGGTTGTGCTAACGGTCATATTCTTCTGGCGCGCCTACACGTAAGGCCAGTTAAAGCGAACAGTTGGATGCCCACTTTTGGTACATTATTTTCTTATGTAATATGATGGAAAGATATAGCGTTAAAAAATTGAACGCGATTAGTACCCGGCATCAAAAACAATTGTACAAATGACTGCTCCCCTCTCTTTCACTGGATATGATCCAAGTATGGCGAAAGGGGAGCTGTAATATTCGTTAGGTTATTTATTGGGCAAGCGCCGCAAGCTGATCCATAACGGCCTTAAGTGCTTCGGGATTATCCTGCGCGGCTTCAAGGGCAGTGTTAAGCAGATTAGAGTTCACTTGATCAAGGTTGGCAGCTTCAATCGCCAGCGCAACCGTTTCACTTGAAATCAACTCATCAGTGGCAGCGGCTGCAACAGCGGCGGCCTCTTCTGCTGCTAATGCGGCTGCGGCGGCGGCCTCTTCTGCTGCAGCCTTGGCAGCAGCGGCGGCTTCTTCTACAGCTAGTTCAGCGGCAGCGGCGGCTTCCTCTGCGGCCTTGGTTGCGGCAGCTTCTTCAGCGGCCAATTTAGCAGCAAGTTCTTCTGCTGCCAGTTCAGCTGCAGCTTTTTCAGCATCCGCAGCTTCTTGGGCAGCCAATGCAGCAGCAGCGGCTTCTTCTGCGGCCATAGCGGCAGCTTCTTCTGCGGCCATAGCTGCGGCTTCCTCTGCGGCCTTAGCGGCGGCGGCTGCTTCAGCGGCCAGCTCAGCAGCAGCTTTTTCAGCATCTGCGGCTTCTTGGGCAGCTACAGCGGCCGCTTCTATTTCAACTTGCTTTGCTTGTTGATCGGCATAATACAAATACCCCCCGCCAAGAACGATAACCACCAGGGCAATCCACATCCAATTTTTCATAATCTGTTTCTTTCTATGGGCGCGATTGCTCACTTGGAAGCAATTGGGCGCTGATTATTTGTGTTTTACTAATAATTCCGCTCAGCGGACAGGCTCAGGGCCTACCTATGGCCCAATCAAAGCAAACGCAAGGCACAATTGACTTTAGCTGTCAGTTTGCTGGGCTTGCAGAACTAGAAAAACGTGAGGCAGGCAACGGGTTGGGGCTTTGCCAACCCGCCTCAGGCGTGTAACAACATTGCAGGAATGATTTTAAGAAGGTTTTGATTTTGTTTCCAAAATCTCTGTTGGGCATCATGTTTGCGGCGTGTGTTGGTACTGTCATTTTTTTGACCACGCGTGGTATTTTGCGGACAATCCTCCCATAGGCATTGATCAACTTCCGTTTGAAGTAAATCTATTAGAGGATTGTGAATTTCGCTTTTCACAAGCAGATGACTTCGGTAACGAATTGTTTGACATTGTTGATCGTGCTGCGTTTCGACGTTCCAGCGGGCCTGGGATAGGGATTTCTTAGCGCCGGTTTAAATTTTTTCACTCCATATTCTTGGGAATTTGTGCAGCTGGCATTGCTTATTTCAAAAATTTCTGGTTTTTAACTCACCCCACCCCGGCCCTCCCCACGAGGGGGAGGGTGAACGAAGGTTGAGCCCTTAATCCGATGATTTGCGTATGCAAAAGCCGCGCAATTATTCCCACGCACTTTCCCCTATTTAGTTCCCCCTACTCTCTTATCCTTATCCCTGCCCCCACGCTTCGTTAGGCATAGGGCTTTTATGCTTTGGTTGAATTTACTCAGGCACCGACGAAAAGTTAGGGACACCAAATGGCGCGCGACACGAACTTAACAGGCAAGGAAGTATTCTTTGACCAAAATGAATTGATCGTTTCAAAAACCGATCTTAAGGGGCATTTGACCTATACCAATGATGTGTTTTTGCGCATGGCGGGATACACCGAGGACGAATGCATTGGTCAACCCCATTCCATGATCCGCCACCCCGAGATGCCACGGGCGATCTTTGCGTTGCTTTGGGAGGATATTCAGGCGGGACGCGAGATCTTTGCTTATGTGATGAACCGTTGCAAGAATGGTGATCATTATTGGGTGATTGCCCATGTGACCCCCAGCAGAGACGGTTCAGGATCGATTGTTGGGTACCATTCAAATCGGCGCGTGCCGGACAGGCACATTTTGGATGGGACAATCATTCCACTTTATCGCGAGATATTGGGTGTCGAACAGGCCAGTCGCAACCGCAAGGATGGTATGACGGCGGGGCTTGATCTGGTTAAATCAAAACTGGCAGATGCAGGCATGGAATATGACAAATACATCGCCATGCTGGCCGCTTAAATTTTTTCATACGTTTTGGCCGCACAACCCGGCCCAAAAATAGAGTCATTTCAGGATATTAAGGGGCATTTTTCATGTTTTCAAATAAGTATAAATCAGCCGTGTTGAAGGCTTTGGACGTCTGTAACTCGGTCGCCGAAGGGGATTTTGAAGTACGGGTTATCGGCATCACAGAAGGTGATGAAGCGGGGGAACTCCTGCATGCAATCAATCGGATGATCGACCGCACCGACGCCTATGTGCGCGAAACCCGCGCCAGCCTTGAATATGTGGCGGACAACAAATATTTCCGCAAAATTTCAGAACGCGGCATGCTCGGCGCTTTTGGAGAAGCCAGCGGCGTGATCAACTCAGCCATGGAAACCATGGAGGGGCGCGTGATCTCATTCACTGAAGTGGTGCAAAAATTTGAAGGCGACATGGGCACTGCCATCGGCACCGTGACCACCGCGGCGGATGAGCTTAAAACTTCAGCCCAGAACATGGGCGAGAGCACCAGCTCTGTCTCCCAACAATCCGTAGCCGTTGCGGCGGCGGCGGAAGAGGCCTCAGCCAATGTTAGCTCGGTTGCTGCGGCAACCGAAGAAATGACCACGTCAGTGGGGGAAATATCCGAACAGGTGAACCTCTCCTCCCAGATCACCAGTGCGGCTGTCGAAGAAGTTCGTCAGGCCAACGCTGACGTGGGCTCCCTCTATGAGGCGAGCAAGAAGATTGGTGAAGTTGTGGCGCTTATCGCCGATATTGCCGACCAGACAAACCTTTTGGCCCTGAACACCTCCATTGAGGCGGCACGGGCCGGGGAAGCGGGCAAGGGGTTTGCTGTAGTCGCCTCCGAAGTGAAAAGTCTGGCCAACCAAACGGCAACTGCGACAGAAGAAATCGGTAAACAAATTTCGGAAATTCAAGAAGCCAGCGCACGGGCGGTGGAAGCCATTGCCAAGATTGGCGAAACCATGGGGCGGGTGGATGAAGTCTCAACCACCATCGCCGCCGCCGTGGAGGAGCAAAGCGCGGCAACGCAGGAAATCGCTGGTTCTATCGACATGGCTTCGAGCGGAACAGCGGAGGTTTCCTCCAATATTCAGACAATATCAAAATCGGTTGCCGACACCAACGCGGTTGCCGGAGAAGTGCTGACATCATCAGAAGCGCTGGCGGCCAATGGGAATGTAATGCGCGAAGCGGTGGATGGATTTTTGGAGGAAGTGAAAAAGGTGATTTAGGGCCACTACAAAGGCAGCTATTGGCATCTCGACACTGCACATGAATATCTTTCAAATCAAAAGGAGCCGCTTGCAATTTTGTTGCAAGCGGCTCCTTTTTCAATCAAGGATTGTCATAATGAGATGCATTTTGACGTAATGCTATTTTAGCCAACCAATTCATCATCGGAGGAGAAATACTTGATTTCTTCAGCCGCAGTTTCGGGAGCATCAGAGCCGTGAACGGAGTTTTCGCCGATTGAAAGGGCGAAATCTTTGCGGATAGTGCCCTCAGCAGCATCGGCCGGGTTTGTAGCGCCCATAACTTCACGATTTTTTGCGATGGCGTCTTCGCCTTCTAGCACTTGCACAACAACAGGTTCTGAAATCATGAATTCAACCAATTCGCCAAAAAATGGACGCTCTTTATGCACAGCATAAAAGCCTTCGGCTTGTGCTTGGCTCATCTGGATGCGTTTTGAGGCGACAACGCGCAAGCCAGCATCTTCAAATTTGGCAATAATCTTGCCAGTAAGATTGCGTTTAGTTGCGTCGGGTTTAATAATTGAAAAAGTGCGTTGAACGGCCATGTTAAGAGTTCCTTGTTTGGTCGGTTTAGGGAGAATTTCTCGGTTTATAGGGGGAGTTTTGCTGGGTTGCAAGAGCGTGCGTCATCGGCCATAAAAATGTGGTGGCGCGTTGGGCTGAATGCAAGCTAGTCTGACAATCAAGAATCACCTTAAAGGCAAAAACAATGTACATAGGCCGCTTGGTTGCGCTGGGCGCGACGACAACGGGTAAGCCAGCAATTGCGTACCGGGTTTCAAGTAGATCATTTCCAAACCGGCAGGCTGTTCTTAATCAAAACAATATAGCAATTGTTCCAAAACCGGGGCATGAAAAGGACATTATTCTCAACCCCTACATTGCATATACCGGACTTGAAGTGGCAAAGGAGTATGCCATTGCCTCAAACGGCGCACATACCACGATTATTGCAAATAAACTCAGGGATGGTTGCTGTTCACGCGATGCCCTGGCGCAAACGCTTATCGCGATGGATTATGAACATGATGAATTGGACACGCCACGCATCGCGGCCATTGTGGACCCGCGCAAAAATCAAGGCTATTTAGGAGTGGTTAGCAAAGATAGTTTTCATATTCAGCCCTTTTCTCTTGAGGCGGGACGTCTGTATTATCTTTCTACATATGGGTTGAACACGCCATCTTGCGAGCAATTTTGTGGCGGATTTTATGCCGATAGTGCTGGTGATGTGTGCCAACATATATTGTTGGGGGAGAATTTTTATTCATTCACTAATCCTGTGCTCTCGGCCGCGGCAATCTGGACTGGTGTGGACTGGAGAACCGATATGATAAACTTGGCAAACAGCGAAATGAACACTCCTCATGATTAATTTTCGCCAAATGAACGCAAAAGACTTTAAGAATTTTCTCGCCTATTTTGTCCCTGATTATGCGGCGGACATCGCGGCCAATCAAGGGCGAACTGAGGCGGATGCGTTGGCACGCGCCAAACAGGCGGTTGTTGAAGATTTTCCCGATGGGGTAGAAACCGTTGGCCAAGTTTTACTGTGCATAATTGGGGAGGATGTCAAGGAAACAGTCGGCTATCTTTGGTATCAACCGAACGAGAAAACGCACACTGCGTTCATCTATGATTTCCATATTTTACCTGAGCAACAGAACAAGGGGCTGGGCAAACAGGCGCTGAAACTTTTGGAATCAAATCTGGTGGCGGAGGGGCTTGAAAAAATCCAACTTCGCGTAGCGGCCGACAACCCGGGCGCAAAACACGTCTATGACGTGAGTGGGTTCAATGTCACTGGGATAAATATGAGCAAAAATATTTCCTAGATGGTGAAATCCCCCTCGCCGGCCCTCCCAACAAGCGGGGGGGGGGGAAGATTGCAAAGTCCTGCCCACAAGGGGGAGGGAGAAGGTTGTAAAGTCCTGCCACAAGGGGGAGAAAGAAAAGATAAACTGCATGGCAAGCTGCTTTTTCAACTGGCGAGTTTGTTTCCCCTCCTCCTTCGCCATCATTGGCCATCCACTTGCGTCAGGCTAACAAATACCAGTTGATCCAGTCCACACCATTGTTGAGATTAAGAATTTTTTGCATCACAGACGTGATGTGCTGGATTATCCTAACAGTTAGGATAATGACGCAGGTATGTGGGGCATGTTCAGCCCTTCCACCAAGGTTCCCCCTTGCCCTTCCCCCCCAATTTCAGGTAGGTAGCGGCTAATTCAATCTTAACTGCTAAACAAAAGCCTCATATCCATCATGTTGACCATTAAAGACCTGTCCTATTCCATTGTTGGCCGCCCCTTGCTGGAAAAGGCTTCGCTTACCCTGCCGGGCGGCATGAAGGCTGGATTTGTGGGTCGTAACGGGTCTGGAAAAACCACCCTATTCAATCTCATTCTCAAACATCTATCCCCCGATGACGGGGACATTAATGTGCATCCAAAATGGCGGATTGGCACAGTGGCGCAGGAAGCGCCCTCAAACGAAGTGACGATTTTGAATATGGTGCTCGAAGCTGATGTGGAGCGTTCGCTGTTGCTAAAGCAGGCTGAAACAGAGACTGATCCCAGCCGAATTTCTGAAATTCATATGCGCTTGGCGGATATTGAGGCCCACACAGCCGAAGCACGGGCATCGAACATTTTGCGCGGGTTAGGTTTTGGCTCCGATCAGCATAATGACCCTTGTTCGTCCCTGTCCGGTGGCTGGCGAATGCGGGTTGCGTTGGCGGGGGTTTTGTTCTCGCAGCCAGACTTATTGTTGCTTGATGAACCGACCAACTATCTTGATCTTGAGGGTGCGCTGTGGCTCGAGAAATACCTCTCTACCTACCCGCACACAATCTTTCTCATCAGCCATGATCGTGGCCTGTTAAACCGGGCGGTGGAAGCCATCGTGCATCTGGAGCATGGCAAATTGACCCTATATAAAGGGGATCATAAGGGCGCCTATAATACGTTTGAGGAAACCCGACGCGCGCGCATGGAACTGAGCGTAAAGGCAAAGGATAAGCAGCAGGCGCAGATCGATCACATGCAAAAATTTATTGATCGGTTTGGGGCCAGTGCCACCAAGGCTAAACAAGCGCAAAGCAGGGCGAAGCGTATCGCCAAACTACAACCGCTTGACGTGATGGTGGATGAAACGTCCCTGCCCTTTTCATTCCCCCAGCCCAAGAACGCCATGGCCTCGCCAATGCTTAATCTTGAGGATGTCTCGGTTGGTTATGATGGCAAGGCTATCCTTAGCCGCATTACCCAGCGCATTGACCCTGAAGACCGGATTGCCCTTGTCGGGGTGAACGGCAATGGGAAATCTACGTTTGCTAAACTCCTGTCTGGCGACCTGGCAAAAATGGATGGCGTTTTCCACCGGGGTAAAAAGCTGGAAATCGCTTACTTCGCCCAACACCAGATGGACATTCTCAAACCGCAACAAACGGTACTGGAGCATATCGAGCCCCTTACCCCCCATATGAGTGAAAGCCAACGACGTTCCCGCGTGGCGCAAATGGGGTTGACCACCGGAAAAATGCTGACCCTTGCGGGGAACCTGTCCGGGGGTGAGCGCGCGCGTTTGCTGCTTGGGCTAATTACATTCAACGGACCGGGCATGATGATTTTGGACGAACCCACCAACCATCTGGACATTGATAGTCGTGATGCGCTGGTTCGGGCCCTCAATAATTATAAGGGAGCTGTGTTAATCATCAGCCATGATCGACATCTGATAGATGCAACGGTTGACCAAATCTGGATCGCTGAGGAGGGTGAAATTCGGGTATTGGACGATGATATGGAGGGGTATGAACGTTCCCTATTGGCAAAACTTAGCGGCAATGAGCGCAAGAAAAAGAAAGATAGCGGCGGCCGTAGTGCAGTAAACCGCAAGAAGGAACGTCAGGAAGCCGCCGCAAAACGGGCAGGCCTCTCCCCACTTCGCAAGGAAATCCAACAGGCTGAGAAAAAAATCACACTGGTTCAGGGCAAACTTGACCGGCTCGAAATAGCCTTTGAGAACACCGACCTGTATGAGGGGGAGCCAGAAAAAGCACAGGACATGGTACGACAACGTGGCGAACTACAAACAGAACTTGCCGCCGTCGAAGCAAGCTGGATGGAGAAAAGCGACGCTCTGGAAAAAGCTTTGCGCGAGATTAAGGGTAGCTGACAAAACCTGTTTGAGAGCTTGCACATTTTTGCCAATAAAGGATAAGCTTGAT
>JAJRRG010000059.1 GCA_024279675.1 Alphaproteobacteria bacterium | reverse complement strand
GATTCACTTAAACATCGTCCCGATTGAGTATTAGTGGTGTTGACAATGGTTTGAAGAATATAGGTTGCAAAATCAACGAAGAAATTCATTATGATGATCATCATCACAAAAAACACCTGCAGGTCAATGTTAATGCACGCATCAAATAACATGCCAACCAGTGCTCAAAGGTTGACTAGTATATATCAACGTATAGAAATTTCTGCAAAGCGTTTCGGCTCTGGTGGCGTTATTCCAAAACTTGTGGCGGTTTCAAAAACAATTCCATCTGCCGAAATAGCACCGGTTTTAGATATGGGCCAACGAATATTTGGTGAGAATCGTGTTCAAGAGGCGCAAGGGAAATGGCCTGAACTCAAGAAACAATTTCAGGATATCGAGCTACATCTTATTGGGCCCTTGCAATCCAACAAAGTTAAAGACGCTGTTGGGTTGTTTGATGTTATTCAAACGGTCGATCGAGAAAAACTTGCTCGCGCCCTATTTGGTGAGATATCTAGGCAAGGCAAGGAAGTTACGTGTTTTGTCCAAGTTAATATTGGGCTGGAATCTCAAAAATCTGGCGTTTTACCTGATGATGTCGTTTCATTTGTGAACATGTGTAAACATGACATTGGTCTAAAGATTTCAGGGTTGATGTGCATTCCGCCGGCTGGGGAAGCGGCTGGCCCATATTTTGCCCTCTTGCATCAACTTGCGAAGGAATTAAATATCACCTTGCTTTCAATGGGAATGAGTTCTGATTTTGAAACGGGTATTGAGATGGGGGCGACACATGTGCGCGTTGGCACAGCAATATTTGGTGCGCGCGATCAGTAGAGGGAATTCTGACCTATAACGGAGTTGGGATAAGCCGGATTAACTAGTTTGGATTAATATATTGTTGTAACGGCCTTGTGACTGGCAAGTGAATTTAGGAAGCTTGATATTAGATATTACAAATTTGATAAGAAAAACGTTGAGGAATGAGATGAATAAACGGCATTTATTCTTGGTGGATGATGATGAGGATCTTCGGAAAACATTGGTAGATCAACTATCCCACTATCGCGAGTTTACGCTCAGTGAAGCTGCAACCGCTGGGGAAGTCTTGGAAAAAGTAGGGGAACGTCATGTCGACCTAATGATTCTTGATGTTGGGTTACCCGATATGGATGGTCGCGAAACGGTGAAAATTTTGCGCGATAAAGGGTTTGCCAGTCCCATCTTAATGCTGACAGGACATGACAGTGATTCAGATGAAATTCTGGGTTTAGAATCCGGGGCCAATGATTATGTGACCAAACCTTTCAGGTTTTCCGTATTACTTGCGCGTATTCGTGCGGCGCTTCGTCAACATGACCAGAGTGAAGATGTGGTGTTTGCCATTGGCCCTTATATGTTTCAACCGGCGGCCAAAACTTTGGAGCCAGCTGAGGGGAATAAAATTCGCCTTACAGATAAAGAAACATCAATTTTGAAGTATTTGTATCGCCAGGGCTCTAAGACCATTTCTCGTGATATTTTGCTTCAGGAGGTTTGGGGTTATAATAACCGGGTGACCACACATACTTTAGAAACGCATATATATCGTTTGCGTCAAAAAATAGAACGCGATCCTTCTAATGCGAGGTTGCTCGTGACTGAAGAAGGGGGCTATCGTCTAGTCCCGTAAGACAATTGATTCGGGTTGGGGGATAGACAAAGTCGATGCATTTGGACGATATAGCCCACATATTGGGTAGTGCCGAATTTTTTACAATCTGCAATTTAGAGCAAAGGCGCATGTTAGCCTTTGCCAGTGAACGTGTGCAGCTCGCTGCGGGCGACGTCTTATTTAAGTCTGGGGATGTGACACCCGGTGCCTATGTTTTGATTTCCGGTGCTTTAACTTCGCAGCAATATGATGAAGAGAAGGAATATGAGGTTTCTCAACGCGGAACTTTGATTGGACAATTGTCTCTTATAACTGAGCAAAAGCGACGAGCCACACTCACGTGTCTTGAGCCGGCGGAATTGTTGCTGGTAACCCGTTCGTCGTTTTTGAAATTGATTGAACAATTTCCAGAGGTAGCGCAACGGGCTGAGGAAATGATTCGAAATGATATAGGCAAATATGTCACCTCTCTTGAAGAGATTAAACCGGCGAAGAATGCCTGAGACTTGATTTTTCAAATTTAGTGTTTTGGGCTTGTCCGTGCCAACTACGATAAAAAACTCACGCTTTTAATTCTGGATTTCCGTGCGCCGGTAATCAGGAAATTTATTTTCAAAGTGCGCTAATCAAAATGTACAAGTACCGGAACATGGTCCGAGGGTTTTTCACTCCAACCGCGTGCGGGCCGAATAATTATAGATGCGTTTGAATGTTGTGCAACATCACCTGTTGCCCAAATGTGATCTAAACGGCGTCCCTTGTTTGAGCTGTCCCAGTCCTTGGCGCGATATGACCACCATGAGTATAGCTTTTCTTCATGGGGGATATGTTTGCGCACAAGATCTGTCCACTTACCTCTTTCAAGCATTTGATCAAGTTTTTGCGTTTCTATGGGCGTATGGGAAACCACTTTAAGCAATTGTTTGTGGCTCCATACATCGTTTTCATGGGGAGCAATGTTAAAATCCCCAGTGATAATTTGCCCCGATTTGAAGTCCGGTTCGCTAAACCAGTTTTCCATTTCTTCTAGAAAATCCAACTTGTGTTTGAACTTTTCATTTGTCTCGACATCTGGGGTATCACCGCCAGCGGGAATGTAAAAATTGTGAACACTAAGTTCTTTGTTGTTATGTTCAAAGCGTGCAGAGACATGTCTTGCGTGATCAATACCGCAACACTTTTTGGATGAAATTTTTCTCAAGGGGAGCCGGGAAATTATTGCCACCCCATGATAGGCTTTTTGTCCGTGAATGGCTTGGTGAGGATAACCAACCTTGGCAAACTCATTTGCTGGGAATTGATCATCAGTGCATTTGATTTCCTGCAGACATAAAATGTCTGGTTTATATTCAGCAAGAAAGTCTTCGACCATGGGACGGCGTAGGCGAATAGAATTGATATTCCAGGTGGCAATGGTCAATGACATATAGATTTTCCTAGCCGAAAATAGCAGTAAAAATTTGGAGCATGGGTTGCTGGATTACAAAAAAGACAAACTAGTTTTAGTTTGAGAAGTTCCCTAGTTTGAGACCGTGCGATATGTGGCGTCAACATAAAAGAACGGGCGCGGGATTTCTAAATCTTTTTCGACATCATAAAGTGAAAATGTAAGCTCGCTGCCATTAGGCTCAATGAGTGTCCACTGCCAAAGTTCCAAGGAAGCAATTTCAAAAATCAGCGAGACTTCTACAGTACCAATTGGACTTTCATCGATAAGGCCTATGGAAATAAATGTGTCTGTCATGACAACATCTGAGATGTTGGCGTTTAGGAAATCAATATTGTCCGTCAAGAATTGACGCAATGGAACCTTGTCCCGAGGGTAGAGCAATTTTGTACGCTCTTCCCGATTGAGAAGGTAAAATCCATCTCCGGAGGAAACTATCTCTTCACGTGAAGGTGGCGCATAACGAAAGCGGACTTTGCCAGGACGTTGGATAAAAAACGTACCCTCAACGCGTCCACCTGCACTATCAATTTGTAGGAAGCGCCCGGCCATAGTTTTTATAGCAGAATTGTGTTCGCCGATCGCTCGGATGAGGGTGACCTCTTGTGCACTAAGGGTGCGCTCAAGGGCATGCGGAGCGGTGATAAAACCCGTAAGCAAAAGCAAGGATATCAAAATACGTGGGATCATGGTTTTTCTCCGCAATGGGAATTCATATTTTTAGGTTGGGTCGAATCGATTTTGAATGAAGCATTATTTTAATCAGTATAAGCATAATTGGGGCAAGAGCGGGTCATTGGCAGGATGATAGAAATAAAGTTTCACGTGAATCTTTTGTAGCTAATTCCTAACCTTCAAAGCAGGTCAATTATAAGGTTAGGGTCGGGCATATTTTATGAAACCGGTATTTGTCGCTATTTTGTCGTAGAGTTTTTTGGCTGTTAAATTATCATTGGCGGTGAGCCAGTAAACTTTTGGAGTGCCGGCAAGATCAGCTCGCCGATAAACCTCATTGATCAATGCGAGGCCGACACCCATTCCACGGGCTTTGGGGGATACATACAAATCTTGAAGATAAATTATTTTGTCCTCAAACCATCCATGACGATGGGTGAGTGTGTGAACTAAACCAACGGGGGTATTGTTAACCTCGGCGATCATGCCACAAAATTCATTTTCATCTTTGGAGAGCATGCGTTCAAATGCGCGGTCATACATTGCAGGGGTAAGGCTGGTCTTATAAAATGTGATATAGGCGAGCCACAATTCTTTCCAATTTGACTTGTCAGAATCTTCCAAGTCTCGAACTATAAGATTTGTCATCACTTAGTGATCCACTCCGTCACCGACCAGCACTTCTCGTTTGCCAGCGTGATTGGCAGCGGAGATAACCCCTTCGGCTTCCATTTTTTCAATAAGTGTTGCGGCACGATTATAGCCAATTGAAAGGCGGCGTTGAATATATGAGGTTGAAGCCTTGCGATCGTTCAAAACAATATTGATGGCTTTGTCGTAAAGCTCATCCCCAGAATTTCCTAACTCGCTGGCCTCTTCTGCTTCTTCAACATCTTCAGTGATATTTTCTAGATAATCAGGGGTACCCTGTTCTTTAAGATGGGCGACAATATCTTCGACTTCTGTGTCAGAAACAAAGGGGCCGTGCAGACGTTTTACACGACCGCCACCGGCCATATACAACATATCACCCATGCCTAGAAGTTGTTCGGCGCCCATTTCACCCAGGATGGTGCGAGAATCAATTTTGGATGTAACCTGAAACGAAATGCGGGTGGGGAAGTTAGCTTTAATTGTGCCGGTGATCACATCGACGGAGGGACGTTGTGTTGCCATCACCAAATGAATACCAGCGGCACGGGCCATTTGCGCCAGACGTTGGATAGCTCCCTCAATGTCCTTGCCGGCAACCATCATCAAGTCTGCCATTTCATCGACAATGATGACGATATAGGGCAGGGGTTGAAGTGCAAAGCTTTCGCTTTCGTAAATAGCTTCGCCTGTTTCGCGGTCAAACCCGGTTTGGACTGTGCGGGTAATGGTCTCACCCTTTTTGTTGGCCTTGGTTACGCGGGTGTTAAATCCTTCAATATTTCGCACGCCAATTTTTGACATCTTGCGATACCGATCTTCCATCTCTCTCACGGCCCATTTAAGAGCGACAACCGCTTTGCTGGGGTCTGTGACCACAGGGCTGAGCAAATGGGGAATGCCATCGTAAATTGAAAGCTCAAGCATTTTGGGATCAATCATGATCAGACGGCATTGTTCGGGGGTCATGCGATAGAGCAAGGACAGGATCATGGTGTTGACGGCCACCGATTTTCCTGAGCCGGTGGTGCCGGCAATCAGTAGATGGGGCATGCGGGCGAGGTCAGCAACAACTGGTTCGCCGCCAATGGTTTTACCAAGGCAAATAGGCAGCTTGCCTTTTACTTTTTCAAAATCCCTGGAAGCCAGCATTTCACGTAGGAAGACAGTTTCACGGTGTGCATTTGGCAGTTCGATACCTATGGCATTGCGCCCGGGGATAACGGCCACACGGGCGGAGATTGCGCTCATGGAGCGGGCAATATCGTCAGCCAAAGAAATGATGCGAGAAGATTTTATACCGGGTGCTGGTTCAAGTTCATAAAGAGTGACAACGGGCCCCGGACGTACATTGATAATATCTCCCTTGATGCCGAAATCATCCAGAACGCCCTCGAGCTGACGCGCTTTAATTTCAAGCTCATCGGGGTGATGCTCATCGCTTACAGCATTTGCTTCAGGGGTAGCTAAAAGGGCAAGTTCAGGTAGGCAAAATCCAGTATCTTCTAATAATGAACCCTGTGCTTCGCGCATAAGGCGTCCGCCCTGGGCAATTTTCGCGGCAGGCTCGACGTTAGCAGTGGCGGGATTATTTCGCTTTGGTGACACAAAGTCTGGCGCTGGAGCGACGGGTGCGTTCTCATTGTTGCCTTGTGTAGCACCCGAGCGCGCATGGGCGGGTCGAGATTGTTCCACATTCAGGCGCGCTAAGTGATCATCACCGGTCTGGGTAGTTTCAAAGGGTGCGGTTTCTTCATAAGAAGCCGCTTCAAGAGTTACCTCATTTGAATGGAGTTCTTGCCGATATTCTTGTTCTTCATAATGGGCTGTATCTTGTGAAATATCGTTTTGTCCAGATGCCTCCATCGAGGGTTCAATCCGCTCAAAATGTGTTCCGGTTTGATGCTTCAATTCGGCGTCTAGCACAGGTGTCATATTTGGCTCGCCGGTTTGACGTTGCCATTCCTGATCCGCCTCTTCTTCGCGTGCTTGTTTTGAAGTATTTAGGGTGCGTCTCCATGCGGTTTTTGCGGTATAGGAAAAGTGCATAATTGCGCCAAAAGCAATATCAAAAAATCCAGTTTTATCTTGATCATCCGCCGCTAAATCATCGTCATTGATTTCTTGAGTATTGAGATGAAGGTCGTCTGTTGTTGGAATAATTTGTTGGCTGGATTTTGGATCAATGCTGATCCACAACAGGGCCAAGGTTGGGGGCAATAGGATAATTGCATAGATAATGGAGGCAGTGCCAGTGGGTGCGCTACCGGTTACAAATTGGGCCAATGATGTAAAGCTTGATCCAACAAGGCCACCAAGCCCGGTGGGCAATGGCCAGGAGCTTGGAACTGAAAAGCACGAAAAGGTACCGGCCAGCAAAATGGTTGCGCCAATAAGCGAAAAGATTTTTATCAAAATATTGTTTGGGCTATTCTTTCCAATAAGACGCCAGGCCCAAATTGCCGGGGGAACAAGGAAAAACAAACTGGCGAGGCCAAAAAACTGCATCCAAATGTCAGCGAGGACGGCACCGGGAAATCCAAGCCAATTGGAGGGGCTTTTATCAATGGCGCTGGCATAGGATAATGATGGATCATCTACTGACCATGAGACAAAAGCGGCAAAGGATAGGGTAACCAACAACAACAGGAATATGCCGATCAAACGTAAAGGAATTTTGATCGCAACAAACCCAGAAGGTTTTGCTGGTGGGGTGTCATTTTGGTCGGCAACAATAATTGGATTTGCTGGCATGGTACTCAAACGCTTTTCAAATGGAATCGTAAAAACACGACATATTTGAAATCAGTCTAGTGTCCTTTTGGTTAACCGGCTCCTAATTTGGATTTGTTCATATTTGCTTTGTTAACAATAAATAGCCCGGCAAACCTAAAGCTGCCGGGCTGATTTTTATCCAAATGAAATGTTGAATTTAGAATTCAGGATATGCTTCAACGCCAATTTCAGCCTTATCAAGACCTAAGACTTCATCTTCCTCTGACACGCGGATACCCATTGTGACTTTTAGGATCAACCAAATAATCGAGGAGGCGATAAAGATAAAAGCACCAATCGAAGCAATGCCGATTATTTGGGTCATAATATTGGTGCCAGAGTTAGTCATAGGTACAATCAGGGTGCCCCAAATACCGGCCAACAAGTGGACAGGAATGGCACCCACGACGTCGTCAATTTTAAGTTTATCTAAAAGAGGCACAGCGAATACGACGATAACACCGCCAACAGAACCGATGAATAGGGCGGCGGGTATGCTTGGCATTAAGGGTTCGGCGGTAATGGCAACTAGTCCAGCAAGGGCGCCATTGATGACCATAGTTATATCTACTTTTTTGTAACGCAATTGTACCAAAATCATTGCAGTGATGGCGCCGGCGGCTGCGGCAAGATTGGTATTGGCAAAAATGCGAGATACATCTGCGGCGTCTGCGATGGTCCCCATGGCCAATTGAGATGCGCCATTAAAACCAAACCAGCCCAACCAAAGGATGAACATACCCAAGGTAGCCAATGGTATGGAGGAGCCGGGCATGGGGGTAACAGAGCCGTTGGCACCATAACGCCCTTTGCGAGCGCCCAAAAAGATTGCCCCGGCAAGTGCGGCCCAACCGCCAACAGAGTGAACCAGAGTTGAACCGGCAAAGTCAGAGAATCCAGCCTCTGATAACCAGCCACCGCCCCACTGCCACATGCCAGTGATGGGATAAAGAACGCCGGTTAAAACTACGGTAAAGGCAAGGAAAGGCCAAAGTTTAATGCGCTCGGCTAATGTGCCTGAAACGATGGATGCGGTTGTTGCGCAAAAAACCATCTGGAAGAACCAATCAGAGGCGACGGAATAATCACTACCATCGGCAATGCCAGCACCGGGGGCCGTGAAACTATAGGGCAAGAAGGAGCCGATAAATCCACCTGCTTCGCCGCCATACATGACATTATAACCAACCAGCCAAAACATAAGACCGGCGATTGAGTAAAGTGCAATGTTTTTGACCCCTTGCATGGAGACGTTCTTTTTTCGAACCAAACCCATTTCCAGCATAGCAAAACCGGCTGCCATCCACATGACTAAGAAACCACCTACTAAGAATAGCAACGTGTTAAAAATTTTGGCATCTCGATTACCAAAAGACCCTGCAACTGCCTCTGCAATTGCAGCGTTTGCGGCGGCGGCGGCATCCGCAGCCGAGGCACCTTCATCAAGGGCCGTCATCGAGGCGGCTTCGCCAATGGCCGACAGGGTTGAATTGATGGTTTGATTGATGTCAGCGGTAATTATTGTCTGTTGGGCCAGACTTGGTGTTGCTGCGATAAAAAATGCCAGTAAGGTCATGCAAATGGCTGCCAGCAATGTTTGATATTTGGTCATTTGGAGATTGCTCCGTTTGAGTTTGATGTTTGATTTATTAAAGGGCGGCTGTGCCGGTTTCGCCGGTGCGGATGCGGGTAACTGCTTCAAGGTCGAGGACAAAAATTTTGCCATCACCGATACGATCAGTATTGGCGGCGGTTTTGACAGCTTCGACAACGCTGGAGGCAAGATTTGCACTGACTGCAATTTCAACCTTTAATTTAGGTACAAAATGTACTGCGTATTCTGCTCCACGATAAATTTCGGAGTGGCCCTTTTGTCGACCATATCCCTTAACTTCAGATACGGTCATGCCGTGAACGTCCAACCCGTTGAGGGCTTGGCGCACGTCCTCAATTCTGGATGGCTTAATGATTGCAATTATTAGCTTCATGGGTTTCTCCTAAATTTGGGCTTATCGAGGTGTTTCGACATATTAGGATTCAAGTCCCGTGCCACACTCGGGATGTTGGGATAACATTATGATTTAACTGGATAAATTATATTGTTGGTTAGAAAATTTGATTTTGAAACTTCAGGACTGCTTAAAAAAGATACACCGGGAATGCGCCTGACTAATAATTGTGCAATTTGATATAGGGCAAGGATATATCCCGTTGTTGCCGGTTCAGTAACGTTGCAGATGAAAAAGACGGGACTATCTGTCTTGGGCGCAATTAAGATGATATGAGTGATCAGGCGGAGGTGAACGGAGATGATTTTGATATGGTAAAATCAGTGAAGAAATATGATATTGCAATTGTTGGGGGGGGGCCGGCGGGCCTGACATTAGCCGCCGGGCTCATTCACTTTATGCCAGAGTTAAAGATTGCACTATGTGATCGGCGCAGGTTTGAGGTACCCGATGATGCGCGTTCCTTAGCCTTGGCGGCTGGGGTAACCCGTATTTATGAAGCGCTGGGGATTTGGGACGAAATGGCTGAGGCGGCTTGCCCTATTTCTCAAATGAAAATTACAGATTCTGGAAAAGAGGATATTTCGCGACCCTTGTTTTTGTCCTTTGAGGGTGATGTAGTGCCGGGGCAACCATTTGCACATATGGTACCGTTTCGCCAGATTGTCGCGACATTACTGAAAAAGACCAAAGGGCTGGTTGACCTGTTAGCGCCAGTCAAAATTTCTGGGCTTGAACGGGACGGGGCCAAGGCAACCCTAAATTTTGAAGATGGCAAATCCATTGAGGCGTCTTTGATTATTGCAGCAGATGGATCTCGTTCCAATTTGCGCGATATGGTGGGCATAAAGACGATTATTCATGATTATAAGCAATCGGGCTTGGTGAGCACAATTTCCCATGAGGTGGATCACGAGCAAACAGCATTTGAACATTTTAGACCGGCGGGGCCTTTTGCATCTTTGCCCTTACCCAATAAACGCTCGTCTCTGGTTTGGACTGAAACCGCTCAGGAGGCCGCGCGTTTGAAAAACCTTCCCTCCGATGAGCAAGCTCAAATTATCGAAGCTTCCATGGGGTATTGCCTGGGCAAAGTTACGTTGGAGGAACCTATTCAGGCATTCCCTTTGCGTCTATGTATTGCCCGTGATTTTGTTTCAGATCGATTTGCTCTTTTGGGGGACGCCGCCCATGCGGTGCACCCAATAACGGGTCAAGGGCTTAATCTGGGCCTTAAGGATGTGGCGACACTTGTTGAGGTGTTGATTGAAGCTTTGCGTCGGGGAGAGGATATTGGCTCAATTAATGTTCTTAAGGATTACGAACGCTGGCGGCGCATGGATGTGGCGCTGATGGCGATGGCAACCGATAGTCTTAATCGCTTGTTTTCCAATGATATTGCTGCCTTACGTGCAGTTCGTGATCTTGGACTTGGATTAGTTGATCGGATGCCCCTGGTAAAAAATGCGCTTATTCGTCATGCCGCGGGAATAGGTGGAAATGGGCCAAAACTATTGCAAGGGCTGGATATCTAAATTGGGCCTCTTAGTTTTAATGCTTAAATTGTTCAAATTCTTTGTCGCTAAGGGTGCGTGCTTCGCTGAGGCAGAGAAGAGGTACACCTTTTTTAATAGGGAACGCGACTCTTGCAACGACAGAGATAAGCTCTGTCTTATCACTATTTAGACTAAGTTGAGTTTTTGTAAGCGGACAGACCAGCATTTCAAGGGCAAGAGGATTAATAATATAACGGTTGGTATCTGCGACTGTTTTGTTCATTGAAGTGTTGCACTTCCTGATGTTGAACCCGCTGAAGTAATTTCCATCTGCGAGAGAGCCATAAGAGTCTGAGCGCGCTCAAAAATTGACTTTGCTTCAAGCAAGGCCTGTTTCTCTTGTGCCCCATAGGGGGCAAGTACGCAGCACATATTTATCAAGAGTGCGGTTTGAATATTTTCAATACCCGCCCAGTCAAATTCTATATCAGCGAATTTTGCATATTGGCGCATCGAGTTGATAAATTCGTCTCGGTTAACTTTATCAATGCCAGCTTCGAGATCAAAATCTTGTACAAAAGGATCTAGATCAATCCTTGCAACACGATAGGGTTTTTGAGTTGGGATTTCATCTTTGATGTCAAACCTACAAATGCCTTCGAGAACAATCATGTATTTGTTTGCATCTTGTTCTTCAAAGGCACGCAAATAGCCAAGACAGCCCGTTTTTTTTAGGGGGCTATCATTACCGGAGGGTGATTCTTTTCCATCGTGTATGGGCTGAATAAGACCAAGAATTCGATTGGTTTGTAAAACATCGTCAATCATTGAGATATAACGGGGTTCAAAAATCATAAAAGGCCGTTGCGTTTGTGGAAGTAGAAGCGCGCCTGACAGAGGAAATAAAGGTATTTCTGTATCAACATCTAAAGGGTCGAGAGGTTTTTGGCTCATGAGAAAAGTGTCCGCGACAGCATTTTCCGGCCAGCAATAGAAGCTGGGGAACTCGCGCCCCACGCATCAAAAAACTCAAGTAATTTAGTTCTGGCCGCATCCTCATTCCAGGCTCTATCACGTTTGATAATTTCTATGAGCTGCTCTGTTGTTCTGAGGGTATCTCCGGATAGGTTGTGCAGGAGGGCCAAATCCATTCTGGCCTGATGGTCATCTGGATTTAGCGCAAGTTTTGTTTCAAGCTCTGCGGTGTCTCCTAGGTCGTTCGCCTGTTCTGCTAAATTCAAGGCAGATTGGGCCGCCTTAAATTCTGGCTTTTCTCGACTATCTTGTGAGACAAGTCCTAAAGTCTGTTTTGCTTATTCAATGGCCCCTGATTTCAAAAAGGCACGACTAACTCCAATTAGGGCCTGAGAATTTTCAGGCACAAGTTGTAATATCTGGGAGTAAATATGGATTGCTTGTTCAACTTCTTCACTGTCCATGGCCTGTTGAGCGGCATCAAGAGCTTGTTCGATCTGGGCGTTCCGCTCATTCTCAGCATTATCGACGGGGATGCCGGGATTGGCGGTCAGGATTTTTTGTACGAAACTTTCTACTTCACTTTGGGGAAGCGCACCCATGAACCCATCAACGGGTTGACCCCCAGAAAATGCAAAGACGGCTGGGATGGAACGTACGCCCAATTGTCCCGCCAATTCCTGATTTTCGTCAATATTAATTTTTACCAGGCGAACTTTGCCGCCATTTTTGGTGACAACCGCTTCCAAAGCAGGCCCAAGTTGACGACATGGACCACACCAGGGTGCCCAAAAATCCACGAGTATTGGAACTTGCTTTGAAGGGTCAATAACGTCCGCTTGAAAATTGGCGGTGGAGGAATCACGAATAAGATTTTCCATTGAGTCTGCCGGAGCTTTTGTTGAGCTAATAGGGGCGTTTTCAAAAGAATTATTGGGTGTATCTGAAAAACTATCGTTCATTTTTTTGCCTGATTTCTTGTAGGGTTTGTGGTGATGGTGTCAGTTGAATTCTGTTTTAAGATGCTTGAGTGTAAATTGGATTTCAATCAACCATTATTATGGGTTGCAATTAAGGAATTGATTGGGCATATAGGCGTTTCATGCTTCCACTCCAAGACAGGTAAGTTACTTTTTTGGAATATTGAGGCGTGGTGGAGTGCGGGCGTAGCTCAGGGGTAGAGCGAAACCTTGCCAAGGTTTAGGTCGTCAGTTCGAATCTGATCGCCCGCTCCAAATTCTCAAGGCCGTAAGGCATTGATGCTAAGGGTCCTTCGGGGCCCTTTTGCTTTTTGGCAAGCATCCCAACACAGCGCGGTTGAGGTATTTGATTCCATGCAACGACAAAATCACAGATATTTGATGAATCTCGATAATTATGCTGGCAAACAGTGACAATGGGCGGGAGGCAGAAGTTCGTTTGCTTTTACACAATGTTGATTACGGGCGGCGAATTCGTGAGTTTAGCGCGACGAAGTGCCAGTTGGTTTGGCGCGCGAAGTCGATTTTGCGGCAGCTGGATCATCTGGCCAAAAATGTCGCGGATACCGCCCCTTCAAATCTTTAGCTACATCGGCCCACGAGCCGCGCCAAAAACCGGGTATATCCTGGGTCATTTGTATCGGACGGTGCGCTGGTGACAATAGAATGATCAACAAGGGCATTTGGCCATTTGCGATAGTGGGATGTTTGGTCAGCCCAAAAAGTTCCTGCACGCGAACTTCGATTGCGGGCGCTGTTTCATGCGCGTAATTGATGCGAAAACGAGAGCCGGTCGGTGCCTGAAAATGCGAAGGAAGCAACGCATCGATCTGCAATTGCATATCCCAAGGCAACAGCACGGACAGTGCATTTTCCAACATCTGTGAGGTGATTTTTGAAACTGCCGTCGCACCAGACAGGTAGGGCTGCAGCCAGTTAGAAACATCCTCTTGCAAGGCTAAGTCATTTAGATCTGGCCAAGGTGCATTAAGCTTTTCGTGCAAATAGGTTGCCCGCGCGCGCAGCGCCAACTGCGGCTTGGACCATGGCAAAACATCAAGCCCTAAATCTTTTATACCCGAGCAAAGCAACGCCGCTGCAGCGTCAAGATCCGTAACTTTAGAAGGTGCATCTGCCAGAATGACTTGATTGATTGCGCGTACTCTACGGGCGCGTACGCTGCGTGACCCTGTGTCAAATTCGAGGCGTGTTTCCTCAACAATATGGGTTGAAAAAACCTCCTCAATTTCTTCAATATTTATCCGTGCGGCGGCACGAATACGCCCGTTTACGGCTTGCCCGGTAATGTTGGTCACCACCAAGAATTTTTGCTGCGCAAGCGCATCTGTTGGGGGTAGGGTTGCTGCGCGCCCGTTGGCGAGGCGGAAACGACCGGGGCGTCCGGCGGCTTGTGCGATGCGATCGGGATAGGCATATGCGAGCAGTTGCCCCACGCCAATCGTTTGGTGCTGGTGTGGTGCGCTCCCTGCCATTTTTGCCCATCGGCGTGCGAGAGCCTTGGCGTCTTTGGCCCGAGGGCTTTTATCGGTCAGGAAAACGCGTAATCGGTCCTCAAGATCAATCGCGTCGCCGCCAAGCCCATGCTCAGAAATAAGCGCGGCAATATCAGCCGCCTGTTGCACGTTTCCGCAAGATTGGCCCTGATGGATCATGTGCGCAAGTCGCGGGTGGACTGGCAACGCTGCCAACGCGCGTCCCTGATCGGTGATCCGACCGTGGGTATCAACGGCATCCAAATGTTTAAGCAAAGTAACGGCTTCTGACCACGCGGGGGCGGGCGGCTGATCCACAAATTGCATTTGTTTGGGGCCGCTCACACCCCAATCGGCAAGGCTTAGAACCAGAGGGGTTAAATCGGCGGCCAGAATTTCTGGCTTATCAAATACTGCTCGAGCGGCATTTTGCCCTTTACTCCATAGGCGATAGCATACGCCGTCTTGTGTTCTGCCCGCGCGGCCTTGCCGTTGCGTCGCTGCTGCCTGCGAAATGGCCCGGGTTTCGAGCCGTGTCAGTGCTGTTGCTGGTTCAAAAACCGGCACGCGTGCCAAGCCACTGTCAACGACAACGCGAATGCCCTCAATAGTCACAGATGTTTGGGCAATTGAGGTTGCTAAGACAATTTTGCGACGCCCTGAAGTGGCGGGGGAAATAGCCCTATCTGGTTGCTCGGGTGAGAGGCGTCCATAAAGCGGCGCGATGTCTGTGGTATCGAAAACCAGAGCAGACAGCCGCTGGGCGACGCGGTGGATTTCTGCCTGTCCGGGTAAAAATACCAAAATGGAACCGTGTTCTTGGTTCAGCGCGTCCATCACCGTGGACACAATTTGATCCTCAATGCGGACCCTGGGCTTTGGCGGCACGTAGTGTGTTGTTACAGGGAATGCGCGCCCCTCGCTTACAATCAAGGGAGCATCAGACAACAGTTTGGACATCTGAGCGCTATCAAGCGTTGCTGACATGATGAGTATGCGTAGCTCCGGCCTGAGTTGGGCGGTGTCGAGCGCCAACGCTAGGCCAAGGTCGCCATCAAGGCTGCGTTCGTGAAACTCATCAAAGATGACAATAGCGACACCATTAAGTTCGGGATCGTCTAGGATCATGCGGGTAAAAACACCCTCAGTCACCACTTCAATCTGGGTTTTAGCGCTCACGCGCGTATCAAGCCGTACCCGATAACCAACGGTTTCGCCAACTTTTTCACCGCGTGATTGTGCCATCCTGTGTGCGGCCGCTCTGGCGGCAATACGCCGTGGTTCTAGCATAATTATGCGCCCGTTGGCCCGCCAATCAGCATCAAGCAGACAAAGCGGGACACGGGTGGTTTTGCCAGCGCCCGGCGCCGCAACCAAAATTGCAAACGCGTTCTCGCTGAGAGCTGCGGTGAGCTGCGGTAATATGTCGTCAATGGGGAGGCGTGCGCCAATTTCGGTCATACACCTTACATACTCAAGATACTCTGTACTGCAAAGTGCTGTTGGCATGGTAAGGCAACAACGGGCGGTGAGCTGTCATTGATCCTTGAGATGGTATCCATATCGAAAATAGATAAGCAGACATTAATAGATAACCATAACTAACCGTCAGATTTATCTCTTATCCCGAATTTATGCTTACGGAGTTCGATGGACTCTTCTGCGCGAAGACGTTCATGCTCTTCTTGGCCACCTAATTGTTCAATATATTGTTTAGCAAATTCTCGCACGCGGGCCTCATCGTCGGATAACCAATATTTCAGTTCATCTGCCTTTCGCGCATAGGCCTCCGCCATGCCAAATTCTCCCATCACAACGCCTGTCGTTTCAAGGCTAATCATCACATCAGTCATCAGATGCTTATCGTCATGGTGTGTATTAACTAATTGGCGACAAAGGGTATGAATAAACTTCTCACCGTGATAGTTACGCAAAATACTGATGACAAATTTGGCATCCGAACGAACCCCTGATGCAGCCAAAGGCATCAACGCCATTTCTAAACCTTCCCCAAATTCCGGGAAGGTAATTGCAATAAGGCGTCCGCCGCGAAATTGAAACATGGAAGAATCATGACTCGCCCATGTTTTGACCTTCTGCACAATCATATCTGGGTGTTGGGATAGGGTCTCTGCGAGGCCGTGAAATGAATGCGGAATGGCATCAATCGAAGAAGATACCCCCTCTTTTGCCTCAATTCTGCGCTCGAATAGGTCAATGACAGCATCTGGATGCTGCTCGGCAATCACTTTGAGAAACTCCTCAACCTGATACGACACGGCATTCGTAGTTTCGAGCGCCGTCAGAAATGAGGCAAGCGAATCTGCGTCTAGGTTAGCTATAAGCGTTCGCATCTCACGCTGATACCAAATCTGCTGAACCCAATTCGTGCGGCCCATTACGTTAAGTGCATTTATGGCAGGCGCGAATAACCGCTCGACAGCAAATTTTGGATTGGTCTCATAACTTGTGCCGGCCACAATCAGCAATTCGGTTAAGGCAAGTTCATCTGGCTTTTCGACTGCGCTCTGTAAAACAGCATCCAAAATATCAGTTTCAATGTCGTCATTACCAATAAACATTTTTGTCAGAGCGCTCAAATCATCTCCGTTTTGAGCCAACTCCAGGGCAAGAGGTTTGAACTCCTCTTTCAAAGGGCCTTTCAACAAACCTCTGAACAAAGGAATTTTGAAAAACTCGATTTTATCTCGGTGGTCACGCACCAGTTCCAATGCAAATGGAGGGTGGGTCACAGCCAGATTGTGCAAAAACTCATAGAACAGAGGAAATGTCGCCATGTCATTTGAGCGCGTCTCACTGAATTTGAAAATTCTTGCGCGCCAGACAGGCCAAGTCTTATCCGTAATGCTCTCTATATAACTCTCGGCACCAGCTTTCCGTTCTGCCTCAATTTTCGCAAAGTCTCTTTCTTGACTGCGGGAAGTTTCCCAGTCTTCAAAGATGCTCTCAAAGCCAATGAGGTTGCGATAAATTTGGTATTCGGAGTTAGCCGCAAGTAGGCCACGAATGTCGAGGGCCGATGCTTTTATGGCATCAGTCATGCCGTGGTAAAATCTCCAATAAACGCTATGCTCCAAATTTTGAAGAACAGGATAAGTCTCAGCGGGGATAATCGACTTAATCCAGTCAAAGACCATGAGCGTGTCGGTTTCAATGATGTCTTGAAGTTCAGAAGAACATTCGCCTCGCGGAAATTCGGTTGCCGAAAATGCAGCTAAAATGATTTGCCGCCTATGGGCTTCGGGAAGCTCCAAATTATATTGACTGAAGACGAATCCAAGCGTCCGTGCGCGGATGGATTTCAAGTCATCATTCGCAGAAACTGTTCCCGAGCTCCATGTTACGGTCTTATAGTCCCAAGACGTGCCCTCAATAGTCGGAGATAAGACTTCATCTGCGAGAACGAGCAGCGCTTCCATGGAAGCGTCAGGAGCCTTACCGGACTGTGCTTCTAAGAAGTCGATAACATCCAGCTGCGGTCCATATCCCAAGCCAGCGCGGTTCTCACCAGAATAGAAAATGTCGACGTCATATTTTGCACATTTTTGCAGGGCGTCACGCGCTCGTTTTCGGATTGGTTCGAATTCTGAACCGCTGGCATCCATAAAAATCTTAAGAATTTTAGGAAGATCAAAATATCGAATGCGTTCCAGAACTTCTATTGCCTCTGCTCCCAGCCTGATTTGAGCCTCACTCGCATCTAAATAAGAATAGTCTCTATCAAGCTCAATGAATTGCGCCGTGGCAACTCGGTCCAATAAGCCTGCAAGAACGTTGATGGTCTCTTCTGGAATGCGGAATGCATAGATAGAAAGTTGAGCGAGAATCTCCTCCAAACCATAATATCCGATCTCGGTTTCTAAGGCCGTTTTGGTTTTTTCAAACTCCTTCTGGATTGCTGCCATGGCCCTATCGCCTTGGGTTTGGCTCAACTGTTTCAGGATTCTGTGTTTTGTTTCGCTATCCATACTTACGCCTCCTCCAACAACGCAAAGAAGTCATCTGCCATTTCGTCGGCGGCTTCGCTGCAAAGCAGGGTATCCAAGGGCAGCACATGATTGGCGGTGACCTTCAACAAGCCCTCCTGATGGAGCCTATCCAAATTCAACTCGATGCTAGCCACAACAAACCCTTTTTCAATTAACAGAGCATTCGCGCGCTCTCTGCCCAGTGGGTCCAACCATTTGCTATAGGCGAGCAAACGAACCCGTATCGCGCGGTCATCATCGCCAAGACGCTCAAGGGCTTGGACAAGTGTGACTTGATTTGTTCCCGCTGGATTACTCACCTCCGGTGGTTTGGGGACGGAATTGGCACTTACTAACTCGCTCATCGCATTGATAAGCGTCTCATCCATTTCGACACTTTTCTGCCAGTTAGGCAATAAGAACGCTAGGTCTTCTGGGCCAAGCTCAAGGGCCAATTTGTGTAGGTCTATGCGGTGCCAGACATTTATGCTGATGCCCGGATTAGCTTCGCGCAAATCTCCCAGAAGCTTGCCACAGGCTGCTGGCATTTCAGATTGATTGTAAACGAACACCCAACTTTCCATCCGCTTGCCAAAATGCTTCTTTGCTCCCTCAAAATCTTGCAATATCTTGGTTGCGGTTTTCGATGGTTCTGCGTACTCCGGCGCATAGCATTGGAAAACGCGTTTTTCCGACACGCGGTAGCCGTCACACTTAAAGTCGCCAAATGAACCTTAAGGCTTCCACGGCTCAAAATCTTCACCCCAATGCAACTTTGCGGTGTCGCTGAAGAAGTCCTCAAACCCTTGCCCGGTCTTTTTGAGGAGCAGGTTTTCAATCCACAATGTTTCAACGACCTGTGACAGAACTCGGCATCCCTATCTGGGCTTCGAATCTAATTGGATCTGTTTTAAGCAATATTACTGGTTCACGCTATTGAGAAATTTATCGACTGCAATAAATAAGTAAGCAAAACGCCGACTGTCTAAAGATCTGAGTTGCGGATGACCTGCCACGAGTAATTTCCTCCAGTTTAGATTAGAGTCTGCCCTAAGAAAAGGACAGACGATGAAACGATCAAGATTTACGGATGAGCAAGTAATTACCATTTTACAAGAACATGAGGCCGGTGCGAAGTGCGCGGAT
>JAJRRG010000058.1 GCA_024279675.1 Alphaproteobacteria bacterium | reverse complement strand
TGGCATGGCTTGCTCAATCGTTGCCAGACCAAGGAACAATTGTTCGTTCAGTTCACCACGATTGATCGCAACTGACATAGCCTGGCGGAAACGCGCGTCGGAATAAGCGAAGCGTTTGCTTTCATCAGCTAATGTGTAGTTGAAGATCAACACTGGACCAATTTGCCCACCATCAAGATTGACCGTATAATTGCTCTTGCCTTCATTTTCCTTGATTAATGGGAAATCGGCCAAATCAACATTTTGCGATTTTTGATCCAGATTGCCTGAAATCATTTCAAGGGTCCAAATCTGTTTCTCGAGGAAACGTTCATTTTGACGGTCGATATAAGGCAACTGATTGCCGGCGGTGTCTACCTTGAAATAATAGGGATTGGCGATGAACTTGCGCACTTGTCCATCGGTTGCTTCAGCCAGAATGTGGCTTTCCAATGTTGGTACATCCAAGCCATTTGCCGTCGCCGTTACCGCATCTTTCCACTTGTGATAATAGGTCACAAAACGATCACGCCAATTGTCAAACCCGGCTTCAATTGCTTCGGCATCTGCATTAGCATTATAGTCAATGTGATATTGCTTTAGCACATGGGAGGCGGCCCACGGGGTAAAATATGACCCGCTGGTTGCAAGGTAATGCAGGAAGATCGGATTGGGCGCGGCAAAAATAAACTTAAAAGTCACATCGTCGATTTTTTCAAATGCAACGGTTTCGCCACCATGGGCCCAGTTTCCCCAAACAGCGGCGGTCAGGGTTTCATTGCGCATAATGTCGTTGACCCAGAAGCCAATATCGTCGGCGTCAAACGCATCACCATCAGACCATTTGTGGCCTTCACGCAGGGTGAAAGTAATTTCGGTTTTGTCATCGTTCCATTCCCAGGATTTGGCAACGTTGGGAACAATGGTATTGTCAATCGGGTTAAGACGAACCAGGTTGACCTGACGCCAAGAAAGAATTTCAGATGTACCTGATTCAAGGGCAAGCGACGCACCACGTAACACGCCGCCATAACTACCAATTTCATCCATCGGAACAATTACAAGTGGTTCACTTGGCAGGCGATTTGTCACTGCTGGCAATGAACCGGCTGAAACCTGATCGGCAAAAAGCGGATTTCCGCTAAAACTCAGCGATGTACCCATTTGTAGTTCAAACTGATCAAGTTCTATTTGGTTAGCCGTTGTTAATTGAAGATCCATCATATTCGACATTGTCGGCGCCTCACCCGCCGCCAATACATTAGATGCAGTGAATGCCAACGCGCCTATAAACGCGTATTTTACCATTCGGTTTTTCATTTATTCCTCCGTCTGTTTTTTGCACATTTTTGATTGTGCGAATTTCACCCATCACGGGCAAGTCCAGCGTAAAATCATAAACACACGATTTACACATTATAGCAACAATTGACTGAGAGATTTTGCAGAGTCAAGATAGTTTTTAACAAGAAGTGATTTATTCTCACATTTTTTGTTGTTATAATCGCCCGCAAGTATTAGAGACCTTGGAATAAATCGATTGTTGGGGACAAAAGTGCTGAACCAAAATGCAAACTCGCGATGGGACGTCATTGTAATTGGCGCAGGAGTGGTGGGATGTGCAATTGTACGCCGGTTATGTTTAGGGGGCGCAAAGGTTTTATTGCTCGAACGTGGGGCAGATATACTTTCTGGGGCCAGTAAGGCCAACAGCGCAATCTTGCATACGGGCTTTGACGCGCCGCCGGGCAGCGTTGAACTAAATTGCATTCAGGCGGGCTATAAAGAATATCTTGATATTCACAAGCGCCTCAACCTTCCTCTGCTGCAAACTGGCGCATTGGTCGTTGCATGGGATCAAGAACAATTGTCCACTCTTGATGAAATTGTTGAAAAAGCACATCAAAATGGTGTGGATGATGTGGCGCAAATTGGCAAATCTGAATTACACGCCCGCGAACCCAACTTGGCAGAGCACGCTTTAGGGGCGGCGCGGGTGCCAGGGGAATTGGTTATTGACCCGTGGAGTTCCCCTCTGGCCTACTTGACGCAAGCGAAACTGGAGGGCGCTGAGTATCGCTTTAATGCGGAAGTCAACGGAGGCGAATTTGACGGTAACAGTTGGCAATTATCCACTACACAGGGACATTTCAATGCAAAATTAGCGATCAATTGCACAGGCAATCAGGGGGACATCGTTGAGCGGATTTGCGCCGAACCTCAATTCAAAATCCGCCCACGAAAGGGGCAGTTTCTAGTTTATGATAAAAGCGCCGCCAATTTGATCAGTTCTATTATTCTACCGGTCCCCACAAAAATCACCAAGGGCGTCGTGTTGACCAAAACCATTTTTGGCAATCTCTTGCTTGGCCCCACCGCAGAAGAACAGGAAGATCGAAACGAAGCGCCAGTTACAACCGAAAAACTAGAAGAACTCATTGTCATTGGCACCAAAATGTTGCCTGCCCTAAGTGCCCATGGGGTAACGGCGACCTATGCGGGTTTACGCCCTGCCACCGAGCATAAGGATTATCAAATTCACGCCCAGCCTGAAAAAAACTGGATTGGGGTAAATGGTATCCGCTCAACGGGCCTCACTGCAGCGCTTGGCATTGCCACCTATGTGGAGAATTTGCTGCGGGAGAAATTTACAAACTCGCTGGCTCTTTCTGACACCAAAGCAAACAAAACTAGTTGGCCAAAAATGCCAATGCTGGCCCAACATGAAACTCGAACCCATCAATCTGGAGATGGCACAGAAATGATTTGCCATTGCGAGAGCGTTACCAGAGGGGAAATTGAGCGGGCGTTGGAAAGTGATATACCGGCGCGAAGTCTGGGCGGATTACGGCGCCGAACACGCGTGATGATGGGACGGTGCAACGGATTTTACTGTAGTGCAAAAGTTGCAAAAATTACCCGTGGGCGCCTTGAGGTTCCCCTTAGCACGGGCGAAACAACATGAGCGAATTGGTATGCGATGTTGCCATAGTGGGGGCTGGCCCTGCAGGTATTGCCGCCGCTACCGCCCTAAAGGATGCGGGCGTTCAAAATGTCATGATCCTCGAACGCGAGCCGGAGGCTGGTGGCATTCCCCGTCATATTCATCATCCTACCTTTGGCCTATTGGTTTTTCACCGCCCCATGTCCGGGCCAAAGTTCATTGCAAGAATTTTGTCCAAATGTAGAAATGTACAATTTGAATTCAATGCCAGCGTAATGGAAATTAAACCAGAGGGTATTCTTAATATTGCAACGCCGGAGGGCGGGAAAATTGTAAAAGCCAAGCACATCGTACTCGCCACTGGCGCGCGCGAACGACCACGTCACCCACGCCTTATCTCCGGGTTGCGCCCGCAAGGAATTATGACAACTGGCGCGTTACAAAAATTTATTTATGGGGAAACACTCTGCCCCTTCAAACGCCCGGTTATTGTTGGAACTGAGTTGGCCAGTTTCTCAGCTCTATCGACCCTGAAGTCAGGCGGCGCAAAGGCCGTTGCTATGATTGAGGAGAACCCTCGGATTACTGCCTATCGCCCCGCCATGTGCTTTGCGGCAATAATGGGAACACCTATCCACTACAATTCACGCATTGTGGATATTGGCGGCATGAACCAAGTGGAATATGTTCGCGTTAAAGATAAAAACGGTACGCGCCAAATTGATTGTGATGGTGTGATATTCAGTGGGGGTTTCGTTGGCGAAACCGCGTTAAGCATCAACAGCCATCTTGAGCACCATCCAGTTTCTCATTTACCCCTTGTCGATCAAAACTGGGTAAGTTCTGACCCGCAGATTTCAATCATCGGCAACTGCGTTCACCCGGCTGACATGGGAGACCAATGTTATATGGAGGGACTTGAGGCGGGAAAACACATTGCCAACCTAATTAAGAATCCCCGTGCGACAACAAATCAGGATCTATTTCATATTAGCCACGATTCACGGATTAAAATGTTAACACCAAGCGCTGTGCGTATCAAAGATGATGACACAGGTGAACTTACAATTCATCTGCATGTCCGGGTACCATTTTGGGGTAAAATTCTTATCCGGCAAGCCGATCAAGTGCTTTATTCTAAAACCCATCGTTGCTTACCTGCCAGACGTATTACTCTTAAAAATGTCCCGATTAGTTCCCACCCCCGATTAAACACTGAATCACATTTCTCACCGAAGATTGAAATAATATTGGGCACGGCTTAGGCACAAATTCATTGGAATCGCCGGGCTATAAAGTTTGTAACGCTTCGCGCATTTTTTTGATGGCCTCGCCGATATTGTCGCCATATCGCAATAGGCCGCCGCCTAAAAGATAGACCGCATCATCGCCATACATTTTTCGCATTTCACCCATGCGCTCCACACTCATGCCACCGCCGGGACTGGGCAGGATGGGTTTGGAATAGCCCTTTAGGTCTGAACACGCATTGGCGATGTCAGTGCATTCCTCAGTCGAGAACCCAAAACGACCGCCCACATTTGGGAATATCGATATGTCCGCCCCGGCCAGTCGCATCAGGGTGCCAAACATCATGGCGTGGGAATACCCCGTATCTGGAGACAATACATAGGGGCCGAGATGGGAGGGATGCGCCATGATGGGCAATCCAAAATCCGGGTCACGGGCCAAGCGGTTAATCGCGTCAAATCCGTATAGGCCGGGAATGATCAACACGCCGCCTGCCCCTGAATCTTTGGCATACATGGCGAAATCACGTAACTGGTCGCCATGCCCACCAAGATTGGGAAAATAAAGGGCGCGGGTGATATCGCCCTCGCTTGCGCGTTCGTCATTGGCATGAGAAACGGCTTTGGCTAACAGAGGAACACGTTCCTTAAAGGTCGCCAGATGTTGGTTGGCCAGCCCGTGATCTTCCTTGATGATGTCGGCGCCGGCACTGGCGGTCAGATAGCACAATTCAGCCAGACGTTCACTGGTTGAGCCTTGGGGTTTAATCACCGGACAAACAAAACCACCGGTCTTTCGCCCCGTCAGCGCGCGCACACCCTGCGCTCCAAACCGGGGGCCGGGAAAACGTTTTTCAAGTTCCGCGCAGGTCGTAAGACCAATGACTTTAAGTCCCTTTTGGATAGAGGAATTGCCAAAAATAACATTCAACAATTGGGGGAATTCATGGCCCACTGAATCGAGGGAATAGGTGATGTGTGCTTCAAACACCCCCTCACCCTCTGGCGCAACATTTGCAACCCGTCCCAAAATCACATCTTCGATATAGCCCGCAGGCACGACATCGCGGGGTATTTCGACGGTTTGCTCAAGGGCGATCCCCTCAGCTCGGGCCTGTGCCTCATCTAGTGAAGAAGCGAAAATGCGATAGGTGACGCCAAACCGGTCTAACATTTACAGGCCTTCAGCTTTGGCCAATGAATGAACAGCCTCGACCCGCGCAACATCCAGATCCTGCTCTGAAACGTTGAATTTTTGGCCCATCAGATCCTCAATTCCCCTCACAAGTGCAATTGCATCCAAACCATAATAGCGCATCAGATAAGCACGGGAACCCCCATGGGCGTAAGTATCCTTCAAGCCCAAACGCACCAGACGTTTACCGACACCCGCATCGGCCATGGCCTCGGCAACGAGTGAGCCAATGCCGCCCTCGGTCACATGGTTTTCCAGCGTGATCACCCCATGTTTGACCGAGGCAATATGATCAAGCAACGCCTTCGCGTCAAAGGGCTTGATTGTATGCAAATGTAAATGACGTACAGAAACACCGGTTTTAGAGAGAACCGAGTTGGCCCGCATCGCTTCTTCAGTGCAAATGCCAGCCGTAACCACAAGCACATCATCGCCGGAGGCCAACTCGCGCATCTGGCCAACTTTAATCGGGCTGTCAAACAGGCGTGGAACCGAGCCGCGCAACACACGGCAATAAACCGGCCCATCAATGGAATCTGCAGCCTCACAAATGCTTTCAACCTCGGTGGCATCCCCTGTCTCAAGGATGGTCATATTGGGAATGGAGCGCATCACCGAAATATCTTCAATCGATTGATGGGTCATGCCGCCGGGGGTAGTAATGCCGGGCAGAAAAGCCATCAGCCGAACCTTACGGCGGGGATAGGCAATCGAGGCCATCAACTGATCATAGGGCCGGCGATACATAAATACACCAAAGGTATGAATGAACGGGCGAAACCCGGCCAGCCCCAAACCGCCGGCAAAGCTCATCATATTCTGCTCCGCCATGCCCATGGACAAGAATCGCTCCGGGTGACGATCGCGGAAACCATCAATCTCACACGATGAGGTCAGGTCCGCCGACAGGCACAATACATCCGGGTTGGCCAGCGCATGTTTTTCAAAAGCCGCCGCGTAGGGTTTTGTTACCATTTCAACCATTGTTTTGCTTCCTTAATGCGCATAATCGATTGGGTCGATGCCAAGGTCTTTGGCAATCGAGATGTTCATGCGGGCGCGCTCTTCTTCCGACTTGAAACGCACGTAGTGTAGGCGCGGAAAGCGCTCCTCAAGAATACTCATGGTGTGAAACGGGTTCGTTCGCGCCAGAATAATCAAGGGCTTGCCCGCGTGGGGCTCCTTCACCGCATCGCGCATGGCACTCAGATCATGCCCGTCAATCTCAATACATGCGGCACCAAAGGCTAAAAACTTAGCGCGGATATCCCCCACTTCCATAACCGAACTCATAGTGCCATCACATTGCTGATCGTTGACGTCCATAATGGCAAAAACATTATCAATGCCATGGTGGGCGCAGGCCTGAACCGCTTCCCATGTCTGGCCCTCCTGCACTTCCCCATCGGACATAAACACCCATGTGCGGCCAGTTTCTCCGCGCTGTTTTCGCCCCCACGCCAGACCGGCGGCGGTGGACAATCCTATGCCAAGCGTGCCGTTATGCACTTCCATGCCGGGGCTATGTTCCGCCCCAATCATTTCAACGCTGGAGCCATCTTTGTTGAACATTTCCAAGCCTTCAGGAGCCATACGCCCAACTTCAATCAGCGTGGCATAGGCATTGAGTGCATAGTGAGCCGGAGCGATGAACAGCCGATCATATTGTGCTTCAAACGGTCCATTATAGCCCGCACCCGTATGATAATCAGGATTGTCAGCAGAGGGCACACCTTCGAAAGGTTTGGGGATCATCGGCAGAGTTGGTTCACCCAAATTCAGCTCTTCATTATAAAGCCAGGCCAACTGTTCAGCGGCAGAACAGGCTTGCGAAAGGTAGCCCCCATTGTTGCGAATAGCGTGCTCAAATACCCGGCGGCGAATACCCAAGGCAACATCTACAGTTTGTCTTTTGTTTTGCATGGCCCAACTCCTTACTAATTTACATATGACATTTTATTATACATATGTAAATATCAAGAAATTACGTTGTGCGGTCAAAAAAACTAATCTTGAGTTATTGAATTTACCCAACTGCGCAGAAATGTCTCCCGGCGCATCTTATCAAGAAACACCAAAAGGCCGGGGCCAAACTGAATGGGCCGCATTGCGCTTTCAGCTTGTAATGCTTCTTTGTCTATGGGTGGCAATCCCGTGCTGGCACTTAGGTCGGTGTTTGCTTTTAACCCCACCAAAAAGTCGATCATCAAGCCAGCTCCCTCAGGGTTATTGGCTTCTGAGGGGATTACAGCCGTGCGCAACATGACACTTAAATAATCATCCAAAGGCACAATCACTATCCCAGCGGTATTATGCAATCTGGAAGCCGCATAACTTCCCAGTACGTTATATGCGAGCGCAATTTTCCCGGATGCAACATCTGTAATCATCTCGCCGGAACAGCAATAAAGGCGTGTGTTTAATCGACCCATCACCTCGGTTAATCGCCAAAACGCTTCGGTATTTCGAGAATCCTGCGTGGCAAACAAATAACCCAGGCCAGAAGTTCTCACGTCATAGGTACCCACACGACCATCAAATTTCTCTGAATTATTACGCAGCAACTCAATGAGTTCATCGCGCGTGGTGGGAATGGGGGTTTGTAAAAAATCAGCCTCAGAAATCACCAATACGGCGGGTTCCTGGGTAAAACCAAATAGTTGATTTCGCCATTTTGCCCAGCCCGGCATGGTGTCCGTTGCCTCAGAGGAATAGGTGCGGGCAAACCCATCATTTGCCAACTTGGTTTGCAAATCCATTGCGGAGGATATGGCCAGATCAAAAGGTAGATTTTCTTCGTATATGGCTCGCATCAACTCGGTGCTACTCGCCACAACATAATCAATATTTACATTTGGGTTCTGACGTTGGAAGGCATAAATAATGGGTTCAAACACATCAATATCAGCCGTTGAAATGATGCGCAAAGTCTCTTGAGCATTTTGTGCGGAATAGGTTCTTTGTTGCTCACTCTCAAAGGCGTTTGCCATTGAAAGTGAACTTAAAAAAACACTCAGGAATAGGGTAAAACGAGCGAAACGCATGTGCCGGGTCCATCTTTGTTTGCGGTAATTTCAAGCCTGCCATTATGGGCACGGGCAACCTCATCAGCAATGGTTAGGCCAAGTCCAGAACCAATGACATCTGAAACATTGGAGCCACGTGTGAAGCGTTTTACAAGATTTTGAGGGTTAGAACTTTCAAAGCCACGCCCCTCATCAATGAACATCAAGTGATATTCCTCATCATCTGCCAGCCGGATAAGAATTGAGCTATCCTCGGGGGAGTATTTTATGGAATTATCTAAAATGTTACGCACTGCACTTTGTAATAATATCAAATCTCCCATAATTTTGCATCCATGGGATGGCAAATCCAGCTTTAGATGAATGTCCTTTAAGTCAGATGTGGGAGCCAATCGGTCAGACGCGTCGCGCATAAGATACGTCAAATCAATTTCTCTGGTTTCTAATTGATCGGCACGCAGCGAGACCATTGCATGATCCAACAACTGCCCCGCAGAACGCGAACTTTCATCAACGGCGCGGATGATTTCGCGCACAGATTTTTTATTGTCCGGCTGTTTCATTTGCCGGTACAAAACTTCAGCCTGGGTGCGGACAGTCGCCAAGGGGGTGCGAATGCGGTGGGCGGCCTCGGCGATAAACTCCTCTGAGCGGGTGAGGGAAAAGCGCAAGCGCCCCATAAAGCTGTTTAACGCATCGACCAGAGGAACCAATTCCCTCGGAGTTTCGGTGACTACTGGCCGTAAATCCTTAGGCCCGCGTCTCGTCACAGATTGGGTAAGCCTATTCAGCGGAGCGACGGCACTTTGGGCCGCCAACAGGCTTAATGCAGTCACAACCAGAAAAAACCCGACAGCAACCGCTGTGGCCGTTGAGGAAATTCTAGAGGATGTCGCCGCCAAGCCTAATCGGGTTTGCGCAACAACAACTGTAACTTCCTGGGCTTGATTGCCCGTGCTTACGGCGCGCGACATGGCAACGGCTCTAACCTGAACCCCACGGTAGATCGTGGTTTCAAATACCACGTCACGTTGATTTTGGGATGTGTCGGGAATGCTCAAATCATCATAACCCGTGAGAGTTATATCCTTGGCCACTACTCGATAAAAAACCTGATCTTCACTAATTGTGCCAAGCATCGAGAGGGCAGAATAGGGAAGCTCCAGACGAATTGCGCCACGCTCTGAATATAGGGCATCGGCAATTGATGTGGCAGACGCGGCAAGAATGCTATCCTGAGTATCCGCCGCCGCCTGTTCCGCAACAGTCCTGACGGTCAGATAAAAAGCGATTGAAAGCAACGCGGCAATGACGGACAATTGTATGCCAAGACGACGCCTGATCGACCATTTCTGGTCTTTTCTGCTCATGAAATTTGTACCATGCGGTAGCCGACACCGCGCACTGTCTCAATTTTTGCTTCTGACCCTTCCAGCTTTTTTCTTAACCTTCCCACATAGACTTCGATGGCATTTTCCGACACGTCTTAAGCAAAGGAAAACAGTCGATCCATCAGATATGATTTTGCAAATATCTGCTCTGGTGAGGCAAAGAAAACTTCCAGCAACCGTAATTCGCGATTGCGTAAATCCTGACAGTTTCCGTCAAAAACTACAGTGCCCTTGTGCGAATCAAATACAATGCCTGCAAACTCCTTTTCATTGTTGCGGCTACCCCCTTGCCGGCGCAGAACTGCACGACAACGCGCTTCCAATTCGGCAAAATCGAAGGGTTTTGTAATATAATCGTCGGGCCCAAGGTCCAACAAACTGATGCGATCAGAGACCTCGGAACGTGCAGTTAAAACGATAACTGGCGTTCTGTTTGCGTTGCCAAGATTTGCAGTGCGATGGTGGGATTTCAGAAAGTCTCTTCCGTCCCCGTCTGGCAACATAATATCCAACAAAATCAAGTCATACTCCACTGTGCGGGTGCTCGTGTTGGCAGCAGAAAGCGTGATGGCGTGATCAATCACATGCCCATCCAGCGTGAACCGGTCACATAGGGCTTTAGCCAACTGCTTATTATCTTCAATAAGAAGAAACCTCACGTGAGTGCTCCATTATTATTTTTCATGACAGGCTGGTGTCAGGTTCTGGGGTCTATCATTTAGCATGTGCGGGAAAAACTCGTATGTCAAATGGGAGGAAACTATGAAAACACGCTTTTTGAAAGTGATTGCTGTGAGCGCCG
>JAJRRG010000057.1 GCA_024279675.1 Alphaproteobacteria bacterium | reverse complement strand
GTTGGGGAAATCCACCAAACATACGACCTGTAGATATTTATGTTGCCAGCGGCATTTGGCAGCACGATAAAGGATTCTGTAAATGGCATGGACTGATGATCGCGTATCCGTATTGAAAAAGCTTTGGATGGAGGGGTTAAGCGCATCCCAAATTGCTGTTGAATTGGGTGAAGGGGTGACCCGCAACGCCGTTATTGGCAAAGTGCACCGTCTGAAACTTTCAGGACGGGCAAAACCGGCCAATCCAACCCAGCGTGCGCGCACAACCAGCCGCGTCAACCGCCATACTAGCCCGCGTGGCGGTGGTGGCGGTGGTGGTGGTGGTTCCGCCAAGCGTCGAACAACCATGTCGACACCTGTTTCGGGGGCCAATGCCCTTAGTCCTGCCATTATGGAGCAGGAAAATCTGCGTGTTTCCGCGCGCTTAGAGAGCGAATTATTCATTCCCCATGAAGAACGGATCGGCTTACTTCAGTTGACCGAAAAAAGATGCAAATGGCCGATTGGTGATCCTTTGCATGATGATTTCCATTTCTGTGGCCATGATGCCGATGACAAAGATCCCTATTGTAAATTTCATGCCAAGCGCGCCTACCACACAATGGATCGCAAAAAGAAATAGACTCTTGGGGCAAGACCTTTTGGGTGGGGCCTTGGGGTCACACTCACATGATTTTAGGAATTTTGAGGCGTGTTCAGGTTTGGACGCGCCTTTTTTACAAAATGTGCATAAGCCCATGATGCATAATCCCGTTATGTATAAGCTCTCCTGTTTGTCATTAATTATATTTTCCGCATCAGCATTGTGTTGCGGGTGGGTGTAGGTCATCATTACCCAGAACAAAATAAAATCCTCGATATTAAAGGAGTTAGCCGCATGAAACTGAAACAGGCCATGGATGAGTTTGATATTGATGAGGCAAAGCTTGCCGATGTCATAGACGAAGCGGCATTACCCTCGGGGGATTACCCCTATGACAAGCGGCTTAAACGCTCGACATATGAGGAAACCCTTCTGGCGCTACAGGTGGAATTGGTTAAATTACAGAGCCACCTTAAACAAAGCGGTCAGCGTATTGTGGCATTGTTTGAGGGGCGTGATGCGGCGGGAAAAGGGGGCACGATCAAACGTTATCGAGAAAACCTCAACCCGCGCCACACCAACGTTATTGCCTTGCCGGCCCCCTCGGATCGGGAGCAATTACAATGGTATTTTCAGCGTTATGTCACCCATCTGCCAACGGCTGGGGAAACGGTTCTGTTTGATCGTTCATGGTATAACCGGGCCGTGGTTGAGCCAGTGATGGGCTTTTGCACGCCACAACAAACACAAACCTTCCTGGGGGACGTACCCAATTTTGAACGCATGCTCAGCGACGATGGTATCGTTTTGTTTAAGTTTTGGCTCAATGTTTCGCGGCCCATGCAGATTAAGCGTTTCCATGAGCGCCGCCATAATCCCCTTAAAGCGTGGAAACTTTCCCCCGTTGATTTAAGGGCTTTGAACAAATGGGATGAATATACAAAGGCCCGCAATGATATGTTGACCCGCTCCCACACAGAGCACGGAAAATGGACAATTGTGCGCGCCAACGACAAGCGACGGGCGCGCATTGGTGCCATCGCCAGCGTTCTTGACGCCATGGATTATAAGGGGAAAGACAAAAAGCTAACCGGCGATATTGATAGAAAAATTATTATGTCAGCCCCTGACTTTTTGTCGCGGATTGATGCTGACGAATAAAATGTCAAAACGATTTATCGCCATTGGCGAATGCATGGTTGAAATGTCGGGCGGCAAAGACGCTATGTTCCGGCTTGGGTTCGCAGGAGATTGCCTGAACACCGCTTGGTATGCGCGTGCGCTGTTGCCAGACACATGGGATGTGGATTTTCTCACCGCGTTGGGGGAAGATATATACTCCAAGCAAATGGTGGATTTTTTTGAGGCCAATAATATTGGCACGCGATATGTGGCGTCCCGAGCCGGCAAAAATGCGGGTCTCTATCTCATCCATCAGGCGGAAGGGGATCGCCATTTTACCTATTGGCGACAAAACTCTGCGGCCCGAACCCTTGGGGATGATCCTGATTATTTGTCATTGGCCCTAGCAAAATCTGACCTGATATATTTTTCCGGTATTACGCTGGCCATCATTGGTGGTGATGGGCGCGCAAACCTGTTTTCAGCTTTGAAGCAAGCGCGCACCAATGGCGCAAAAATCGCTTTTGACCCCAATATTCGCCCCCTCTTGTGGGCCGATTGCCCCAGCTATAGGGAAATCATTGAGGGGGCGGCCCAATTATGTGACCTTGTTCTGCCCAGCTTTGACGATGAGCAATGCCACTTTGGTGATAACAACCCGCCAGAAACACTGACCCGTTATGCGCACCTTGGTGTTGAAGAAATCATCGTAAAAAATGGTGCAGAGTCCGCGTTTATATATGCAAATGGCGAAAGCCACGAAGTATCAACTAGCCCCGTGAGGGCGATTGATGCAACGGGGGCCGGGGACTCGTTCAATGGCGCATATTTGGCCGCGCGCCTTCAAGACCAGACGCCGCTTCAAAGTGCAAAAAAAGCCCACGCAATTGCTGCAAAGGTCGTCGCCCATGCAGGTGCGCTGGTGCCAATGGGCCAGCTAAACTAGAGCCGTTAAAACCGCCGCTTAAAAATGTTCCTTTGCACGATCGGCCATATATTCAATCTCCTCAGGAGTTGAGGTGCGCCCCAAGGCAGCATTGCGTTTGGGGAAGCGAGAAAACTTAATAATCACGTCGCGGTGCGCCAGTTCGAATTTGAGGTTATTTTCGTCCCCCAATTCGGTGAAACTCCGCACAGCCTCGTCGTGAATTTTCAATGATTCCGAATGCATAAACGGCAGGTAGGCAAAACTGCGCTGGGCCTTGCTAAGGGATTTATCACCCCCTGAAGCCACAAGTTCCTGAGCCAGAGTTAAGGCCATTTTATCGGTCGCAAATGCCTGTGCCTGTCCCCTAAAAAATTGCCGTGAAAACTGATCCAATACGAGAATTTCAGCCAATCGCCCCTCTGGTTTTTGACGCCAATGGCTCATTTCCCCAGCGCTTACCTGTTCAAAAACATCAAAAAACCGTTCTCGTAGTTTTGCGTCAAATTCAGGTTTTGATCCAAACCAATCCTCAAACGCGTGCTCGACGAACCAAAACTGGATAATTTCATCTGCGACCTGCATAGCTCTACTCCCTAACTTGCAAAAATGCCTGCTTCATTCAAACGCTATATTGCGGTTTCAAGCAAGCTAGTGTGTTTTGATACACGCCACATTATCGATCTAAGAGCGAGCTGGAAATTGTGTTGCGCGCCATCTAAGGCATGAATGAAGTGAGTTGCCGCGATATCAAGAAATCACACTAAGTGTGACGCTCGAGTGTGTGGTGCGTTTTGACAGAGAAAGGTCGGACGCGCCAGCGAGCTTCAACGCGGGCCGCCACTCGTGTGGCGCCCCATCGGAGCATGAGCGAAGCGAATTGGGCGAGATATAATAATGGTGCCGCCGGACAGATTCGAACTGTCGGCCTCTCCATTACCAATGGAGTGCTCTACCCCTGAGCTACGGCGGCGGTTTTTGACCCATGCATCTTAGCAAGTATTTGACGGTCAAATATGAGGTGCTCTACTGCCATAGC